>JAEWJS010000099.1 GCA_023386495.1 Bacillota bacterium
GCGGATCAATGAGAGTGGTACCGCGGCAGCCCAGGCTTGTCGTCTCTTCTATGGAGACGCCAGGCCTTTTTTGCGTCTGATTGACTTACGGCGCAGACGGCAGTGTGGAGCGCTGATCGCAAATCCAGGGACTATGGGCGATTAGCGAAGCAATAGCGCTATTAAGGGATGTGCATGCGCTATTTTCGGACCATACCGCCCTATCTAACCCAATAGTGTATAGGATGCGCTAAATAGCGCATAGCTGTTCGCTAAATAGCGATCTCAAGCCATTTAGGGCATCTCAATGGGGCAAAGCCCCTTGAATTAGCGCATGAGGGTACGTTAACAGCGAAAATGCTTCGCTATTGCAGGAAAGCCGTCTGCCTGCACACTTCCACATCATGATTCGAGAGTCTCCATCCGACTTGCAGCGCCGTTCGCGCAACGGAGGGCGGCTCGAAGCCGGCATATCGAATCGCAAGCTGGTACATCACAATATTCCAAGGAGGAATTCCCATGACAACCCCTAACCATAACCAATCGCAATCCCAGTCTCAAACCCAATCTCAAACCCAAACCCAATCCGATGCGCATGTGCCTTCCGCTTCCGGCGGCATCTACGTCCCGCAGCAGGCCGGCCAGCAGAAGACGCGCATCCAGATTTTCGACACGACGCTGCGGGACGGCGAACAGTCGCCCGGCGCGTCGATCGAGCCGGAGCAGAAGATCGTCATTGCCCGGCAGCTGGCACGGCTGGGCATCGACGTCATCGAACCGGGCTTCCCGGTCTCGAGCCCCGGCGAATTCGCCGCGGTGCAGCAGATCGCCCGCGAGCTGCAGGGCACCGAGATCGTCGGCTTCGCGCGTGCCGTTCGCGGCGATATCGATGCGGCCGTGAAGGCGACGCAGGATGCGGCTCGCCGCAGGCTGCATCTGTTCATCTCGTCGTCGGACATCCACCTGGACTTCCAGTTGAAGAAGACGCGCGAGCAAGTCGTCGCGATCGCGCGCGAGATGGTCGCCTACGGCAAGCAATTCGTCGATGAGATCGAATTCTCGCCGATGGATTCCACGCGGTCGGGCATGCCGTTCGTCATCGAGCTGGTCGAGGCGGTCATCGCCGAAGGCGCGACGATCATCAACTTGCCGGATACGCTGGGCTACGCGCTGCCAGAGGAGTACGCCGAGTTGTTCCGAACGGTGCGTAGAGAAGCGCGCGGCGGCGACCGCGTCCGTTATAGCGCGCATTGCCACAATGACCTGGGTCTGGCCGTTGCCAACAGCCTGGCCGCGATCAAGGCCGGCGCGACGCAGATCGAGGTAACGGTCAACGGGATCGGCGAACGGGCGGGCAACTGCTCGCTGGAGGAGCTGGCGATGGTCATCGAGACGCGCAAGGAAGCGATGCAAGCGGAGACGGGCATCGTGATCGGCGAGATCTACGATACGTCGCGTCTGGTCAGCCGCACAATGAACTTCCCGATCGCTTACAACAAGCCGATCGTCGGACGCAATGCCTTCCAGCACGAATCCGGCATTCATCAGGACGGCCTGCTCAAGAATCGGAACACATACGAGATTATGGATCCCGAAGCGATGGGAATCTCGCGCAGTATGATCATTCTGGGCAAGCATTCCGGACGGCATGCCATCAAGCACCGCGCCGCGCAGTACGGCATCACGCTGGCGGATGAGCAATTAGAGGAAGTATACGCGAGCTTCAAGCACGTGGCCGACGAGCAGAAAATCGTCACGGACGACCAGCTGCTGCGGATCATCGGCGAGATGACGGACGATCACGAGGAGCCGTATAGCTTGGTCGACCTGCAGGTGCTGTCCGGCACGCAGCGCGCTCGCATGGCATCGGTGACGATACGGGAGCGCGAGTCGGGGACGGAGCATTCCTATTCGGCCGTCGGCGCAGGGCCGGTGGAGGCGGTCATCCTGTGCATTCAGCAGGCCATTCCGGTTGCCGCAGAGTTCGAGGACCTGGAGCTGCACTCGTTATCCACCGGCGAGGACGCGCGAGGAGAAGCCGTCGTAACGATTATCCACTGTGGACAACGGTATCGCGGGACCTCCATCCACAAGGACATTGTGCTGGCAGCAGCAGAAGCTTACGTCGGTGCCTGCAACCAAGCGGTGCTGGCGAGCGGAATGACGCAGCCCTTGAACAGCGAAAACGCCGGTTAATCCCCGGTTGTGCACAAACTTATCCACATATCCACGGAAAACTGTGTGTAAACTTTGCAATTCCACGTCTGACGTTACTTCTGGGCGTTATGGAAAATGGGATAGTTTTTTCACAGTGCACCTGTGGATAATGTGGATAATGTGTGCAAACCGTTTCATAAAAGCGTCAAAATGTATCATATATTAAAAAACGGTGAAGGAATCAGCCTTTGAAAAGCGTCAGTATCGCGTGAATTGCACAACAATTCCACAGTTTCTGTGGATAAGGCTGTGGACAGCGTGGATAGATTGCGAACACCCGTTCAACCGCATGATCACAAGTGGGCAACGTTTCCGCCATCTGATAGAATAGGGATGCAGGTAATCACAGGGAGCTGTTACGACCATGAGCATATCGAATCCATCCCGCATTCTGACCATGTTGTCCCCTCCGCTGCCGTATTTCATCGATTCGGATCGGATGACCTATAAGCCGGGCGACCGGCATCCGAATCGGACGAGCCTCGGCGCCTTCGATATGCTGTACGTGAACAGCGGCACGCTTCACATCGGCGAAGATCAGCGCACCTGGGCGCTCGGGCCCGGTCAGATGCTGATCCTGCGTCCAGACAGCTGGCACTACGCCGCAGGACCGTGTACGGAGGAAACGGTGTTCGATTGGGTGCATTTTCAGACGGCTGGGGAATGGGAAGAGACAGATCGGCCTCATGGCGGCGATCTCCGCGGCGATTATTACGTCTATGCGATTCGGCTGCCCAAGTTCCTCAAGGTGGCGGACCCGGATCAGACGAGCGACACGTTCGCCAAGCTGCACGAGGCCGCGCATGCGTCCTCGCATGCGTCGTTCTGGGAACGGCAGCGGCTGTTCCTGCGGCTGGTCGAGATGTTCGATGAAGGCTGGCGAACCGAAGAGGCACCGACCTCCGTCGCAGTGGCGGAGCGCGCGGCAGCGTACTTGAAGATGCATTATCGCAATCCGATGACGAACGGGGCGCTTGGCGAAGCGCTTCAGATGCATCCGAATTATATTGCGCGGTGCATGACCGAGGTGTATGGCTGCACGCCCCAACAATATATGCTGCTCTATCGCCTGGATCAGGCGAAGCTGCTGCTCCTGAAGACGGACTGGCCTGTCGCGCGCATCGCGACGGAGACAGGCTTTCGGCAGACGCCGCATTTCTCGCGCTGCTTCTCGGAGCACGCTGGGCTGTCCCCCCTCCAATACCGCAAACAATACACCCATAAGGACCGATTGTGATCGCGATGCCTATGCTGACGAAGCTTATTCGACGTCGAATCTTAAACGCTGGCGCAATTTCCGGTGCTCATGTAGCTTAGACTACAAGCGTATGCTTCCGAAGTGCGTTTCCTACGGAAACGCTGGAGCTCCTCAATTGCTACCATCGTCCAACCTTCTCGGCGCTGACAACCGATCTATAAGAAATAATCTAGGACGGGGAGTCGATCTACGTATGAAAATGGACCGCCTGCTCGCCATCGTCATGCTGCTGCTGAACCGTAGACGGGTCAGTGCCCGCGAGCTCGCCGAGCGCTTCGAGGTGTCGCTCCGGACCGTGTACCGCGACGTGGAGACCATCTGCCAGGCCGGTATCCCGGTCATGGCGCATGCCGGCGCAACCGGCGGCTACGAAATCATGGAGCGCTACCGCCTCGAGCGGCAGTTCCTGTCGATGGAAGAGCTGCAATCGATCGTCATCGCGCTGCGCGGAATTCGCGGGCCGCTGGACGAAGGCCATATCAGCGGCCTGCTGGATAAGGTCGGCGCGATGCTGGCCGGTCCGAATTCGGCGGCGATGCAGATCGGCTCCGACGAGCAGGTCATTATCGATCTGAATCCATGGCGCGAGGATCGGGGCGAGAAGGAACGGCTGGCCGAGCTTCGCCGGGCGATGGGGGACAACAAGTTGGTAGCCTTCACGTATACAAGCAACGGCGGAGAGGTGCTGCGGCGGGTCTGCGAACCGATGCATGTCGTGTTGAAAGGTTATGTCTGGTACTTGTACGGGTATTGCCGGATCCGAGAAGACTACCGCATCTTCAGGCTGTCCCGGATCAAGTCCTTGGAGATTACGGACGAGACATTCGAGCGCCGCACGGACCGGCTGCCGGAGACGAAGCTGACATGGGACCGCGGCGAGTCAGGCACGGGCAACGCGCTGGTGCAGTTGCAGCTGCGGTTCGAAGCCAGAGCGCGTGCGCAAGTCGAGGACTATTATGATTCCGAGCAAATCGTCGAGCAGCCGGACGGCCGGTTGGTAGTTGAGGCGAGTACGCCCGACGAGCCTTGGCTGTATACATGGCTGCTCGGCTTCGGCACGTCCGTCTGCGTGCTGTCGCCGGGGTATGTGGCCGAGCGGCTGAAGCAGACCGCGCAAGAAATCGTGAACATGTACGCCGAATACTGACAGACTGTTGTCACTATCGATTGGATAAGATGTAAGGGAATCGATAGTGAGGGAGGCAATAACAGGATGTTTAATTCGATCGAAGCATTCGCGGCTGCATGGCGGAATGAGACGGCTTCGACCAGGAAGGTCATGGAGACGCTGACGGACGAGTCGCTGGCCGTCCGCATCACGCCGCACAACCGGTCGCTCGGGCGTCTGGCTTGGCATCTCGTGATCTCGATGCATGAGATGCTGGCGCGTACAGGCTTGCAATTCGAAGCGCCGTCCGAGGACGCGCCGGTTCCGAGTTCGGCCGCCGAGATCGCGGCACAGTATGCGAAAGTCTCGGATGCGTTATTGGCGGCTGTTCAGCGCGATTGGACGGATGAATCGCTATCCATCGTGAACGAAATGTACGGCGATCAGTGGCCGAACAGCCTTACGCTATACGTCCTGGTCGTGCATGAAGTGCATCATCGCGCGCAGATGACGGTGCTGATGCGCCAGGCCGGACTGCGCGTCCCGGAAATTTACGGGCCTCCCCTCGAGCAATGGAGCGAGTGGGGCATGGAGCCGCCGAGCGTGTAATGCTTGGTGTGGAGAAGGGGCCTTTAGGGCCCTTTTTTAGATCCGCTGATAATGTTAGGTTGAAATTAAGTAGACAAAGTTGTATGATGTCTATGTAATAACCAAACAAAAATCGGTGGTGACTAGTTATATTGGATATGCAAGAGCAGTTATGGCGCGCGTCGCTGGAGGAACTGAAGCAAGGCTATGTCTATGCGGAGCAGCAGGCTTATGTCTGTCTCATATGCGGAGAATCGTTCGAAGACGGCATGATCTATGAATGGGAGGAGCGGCTGTTCGAAGCGCGGCGATTCATCCGGGTGCATATCGAGCATCATCACGGCTCCATGCTGGCCCATCTGCTGAAGCTGGATAAGAAGGCGACGGGACTTACGGATCTTCAGAAGGAGCTGATCGAGGATTTTGCGAGCGGCATGTCCGATTCCGATATCGTCCGGAAGAACGGTTCAGGCAGCGCATCGACGATCCGCAACCATCGGTTCGCGCTGAAGGAGAAGGCCAAGCAGGCGAAGCTCTTCTTGGCAATTATGGAGATGATCGACAAGGGAGCAGTGCATGCGTCCCCGAAGATCGCTGGGATTCCGCTCGGCGCCGCGCAGGAGGCGATCCGGGAAGAGATGCGGGATCACGAATCGCTGTCGGTGATTCGGAAGTATTTTCCCGAAGGGGATCAGGGTCGTCTAACGCAAATCCCGCGCAAGGAGAAGCGGCGATTGGTCGTCTTGGCGCACTTGGCCTTGCGGTTCGAGCGGGGCAGAACGTACACCGAGAAGGAAGTCAACGCGCTGCTCATGACCGCGTCCGAGGACGAGTACGTGACGCTGCGGCGTTATCTGATCGAGTACGGCTTCCTGGATCGGGAGGACGACGGGAGTGCGTATTGGTTAGTCGATCGCGAGAAGCGGAATCCGAATACTGACGGGAGCATGACGCCAGTGGAAGGGAATGAGGTCAGAATGGGCGAGGCAGGCAGCAAAGAAGCGCGCAAGGAGCTGGTGCGGCAGTACCAAGAGAAGAAGCGGGAGATGGGCGTGTACCGCATCGTGCATCGCGAATCGGGCCGAACATGGGTGGGCAGCAGCATGAATCTGGATACGGTGCTGAACCGCGACGCGTTCACGCTGGATTTGGGCTCGCACGTGAACCGCGCGCTGCAGAACGATTGGAAAAAGTACGGCAAGGATGCATTCGACATGGATATTCTCGAACAGCTGAAGCTGGACGATACGGTAAGGCGCGACTATAAGGATATCGTCACGCCGGAAGGCACGAAGAGCTATGTCGTGCAGGACTACAAGCGGCGGCTGGCAGAACGCGAGCGCCATTGGATTCAGGAACTTGGCTGCGAGGAGCCGGCCGGCTACAATAAGAAGGGTAAGGGTGAACAGGGAACATGACAGGAACTACGGCCGCTGCGGCCAATAAACCGCCGAGCTTGTTCGGCAATCGATTCTTCCAGACGATTCTGCTATCTAATGTGCTGCTGCAGATCGGCATCTGGGTACGCAACTTTGCGATTCTGATGTATGTGACGGAGAAGACGAACGAGGATCCGATCGCGATCTCGCTGATCTACATCGCGGAATTCGCGCCGATCTTCATCTTCTCGTTCATTGGCGGCGCGTTCGCCGATCGCTGGCGGCCGAAGCGCACGATGATCTGGTGCGACTTTCTCTCGGCAGGCTCCGTGCTGATCGTGCTGCTCGCGCTATTGAACGGTGCTTGGCAGACGATCTTCTTCGCGACGCTGGTGTCGGCTATCCTCTCGCAATTCTCGCAGCCTTCGGCGATGCGGATGTTCAAGTCGCAGCTTCCGCCGGAGCAGCTGCAGCAGGCGATGGCATTCTTCCAGTCGCTGGTCGCAATCTTCATGGTGGGCGGACCGTCGCTGGGTATCTGGGCTTACCATCAGTTCGGCATCGAGGCTTCCGTGGCGGTCATGGGCGTCGCGTTCCTCTTGTCCGCCGTCGTCTTGTTCCGGCTTCCGGAAGCGAAGGAAGAGCAGGCAACGACAGCGGCTGCGGACCGCAGCTTGAAGCGCGAGCTCGCCGAAGGCTTCCGCTATGTCTGGAACAGCCCGGTGCTGAAGTGGCTTGGCGTAACGTTCGCGCTTGCGGGGCTGGCCGTCGGAATCGTGCAGGCGATGGGATTATTCGTCGTGACGGAGAAGCTGGGCAAGCCTAAGGAATTCTTGCAATACATGATGATGATTAACGGCGCCGCGATGTTGGTCGGCGGCGGCTTGGTTGCCGGCTTGGCTCGCAAGGTAGCGCCGCAGAAGCTGCTCGCCATCGGCATGCTGGTCGGTGCCGTGACCAATGTGCTCATCGGCTTCTCGGTTAGCGTTCCCCTCACGCTGACGCTGGGCTTCATCGGCGGACTCGCGTTCCCCGCGATCCACATCGGCATCAGCACGATGATTCTGCAATGGTCGGATCCGACGAACGTCGGCCGCGTGAACGGCGCGCTCAGCCCGATGTTCGTCGGGATGATGGTCATCATGATGTCGATTTCGGGTACGCTGAAGACCGTTCTGCCGCTTGAAGTGATCTATACGATCTCCGGCGTGCTCATGTTCTTCGGGATGCTCGTGCTCGTGCCGCTGTTCAAGCACAAGCCGCCGGCAGAGGCTGAGATGCGCGTGGAGAGCAGCATGCCGGTGCATTAAGATACGACTGGGTAATGTTCCCAGGGCCGTTCGTTTCGAGTATACTCGAGGCGAACGGCTTTTTGTGGTGCGGATAATTACGGCATTCTGTCAAAAAAGGGAACCTTTCGGCGAGTGGATCGTCTAATGCGCGAGGTGATGAGTTGCAATTCGATTATTTGAAGTCGGCGGTCAGCGGCGTGGACAAGGACGTCGTGCTGGAGGAGTTGATGGACGCGTACGGCAGAGACGTCTGGAATTACGCGTTCTTCCTAACGGGCCGGTCGGAGCTGGCGGAGGACATCGCGCAGGACGTGTTCGTCAAGGTGTACGAACGCATCGATACGTTCCGCGGTCAGTCCGCCGTGAAAACCTGGCTGCTCGCCATTACGCGCAACGCGGCTCGAGACGCGCTGCGCTCAGCATGGCTGCGGCGGGTGACGTTGTTCGCCGGCGCAGTCGATAAGCTGTCCTCGCGATCGGCCGAGCAAGAAGCGATCGAAGGGCTCGTCACCGAACAGATCTGGCTGGACGTGATGGCGCTTCCCCGCAAGCTGCGGGAGGTGCTGCTGCTTACTGCGCATCATGGCTTGGCGATGAAGGGAATTGCGGGCATGCTAGGAACGGTGAAGTCGCGGCTCCATCGGGCGAGGACGGCGATGCAGCGCAAGCTGTCCGATCGCGGCGCGAGCGAAGGCGAGGGCGAGGACGCTCGCAGCTGGAGCGATCGGCGTTGGAGCGGCAAGGCGAACAGGAGTGCCGAGAGCGAGAGCGGCGGAGGAGGCCAGGGGAGCCAGGAGGAGGCAGCCACATGACGAGACGTACGAACGATTGGGAGCGTCGGCTGACGGGTGACCCTCTGCGAACCGGTGGGTTCACGGATGCGGCCAAGGACAGGATCAAGGAGCGGATTCGGGTGAAAAAGATGAAGAGCCGGTGGCTGCTGCGTGTCGGAGCGTTCGCTGCGTGCATCGCTGCGCTCGGCGCAGGCATCTTGTTCCGGGAAGAGCTCGCGGACAAGATGGCAGGCACGGACAAGCCGGCAATCATAAAGGCGGTCATGACAGACAAGCTTGCCGAACAGGGCGAGATTACGCTGAAGGTGCAGGACTATAGTCAAGGCGGCTTCATGAGGCAATATGGGAGAAGCTTCATGATCCAGCACCCTTCGGTACGCATACAGACCGTGTCGCCGGAAGGGCAGATGAAGGGCATGACGAGTGTTACGGATGTGTATCGCGCATTCATCGAGCAGGAGAAGCCGGACGTGCTGCGCTTGCCGCTGGCAGTCTACATCGAGCTGGCACGCGACGGACTGCTGCTGCCGATTGACAATCGCATGCAAGAGGATGGTTATGAAGCCGAGCAGTTCTACGGGCCGGTCATCGATACATTGCGTGAAGCGGGAGGCGGCGAGTTGTTCGGGTTGTCGAGCGAGTTCACGACGCGTGCCGTCTATCTGAATCCGAAGCTGTTCGAGCAGCATAACGTGCAGTTGCCGGAAGGGGCGCTGACTTGGAAGGAACTGCTGCAGGTCGCGGCGAGCTTCCAAGGAAGCGGTGTGTTCGGGCTAACTGCGGAACTGGCTTCCGATCCGCTGACGCTGGTCGCGGCGATCGGAAGGACGGAAGGGCTGCAATTGACGGATAAGGGAGGTTCGCGGGCAACGGTATCGGGAGCGGCTTGGGAGGACATCTGGACGTTGGTCGTGGACAGCGTGAACGCGGGAACGTTATTCACGCGCGAACCGGGCGATGTGCTGAAAGCGCCGTATTATATGGAAGAAGCGTACAAGCGCGATCCCTTCATGAAGGGCGAAGCGGCGATGAGGGTCGATTGGCATCATTATGTCGGGGATCTATTGGAAGCATCGAAGTGGCCGGAGTTAACGGTCGAATGGACGGCGCTTCCCGAACCTGTTCGAGCGAATGAGCGGAATGCCTCTTCGTCCTTCATGATCGAAGAGGTATTCGCGATCGCGGCCGACTCGACGAACGTCCCGGCCGCGTGGGAGCTGCTCAAGGTTGTGACGTCCGAGGCAATCGCAAGTCGAACGGAAGGGACGCTTACGAAAAATAGGTTGTCCGCACGATCGGGGGGCGCAGCTCTGGATAGCGGTCTGCGAGAAGCGTTCTATCGGCTCGATGCGGACCCTGCACGCGTGGTAGCGCGAGCCGAAGCGGAATGGGATCCTGCGCAGAGCAAGATCAGCCAGGCGTTCTATCGCATCGGTTCGCCGCTCATGCAGGCGGTACTGAAGGGCGACAAGACGGTATCCGATGCGCTGACCGAGCTGCAGACCGGATTGGATGCCGAGTTAGCAGCCATGCCGACTGAGGAGGCGGAGTAGATGAAACGGAAGAATGCGATTCATGCCGCTTGGCGGCGAATCCCTGTCTTCATGTTGGGCTTCTGCCTCGCCGTCATCGCGGCCGGCGTTTCAGCGCAACAGCCGGCGGCAGAGCCGATGCGCCCGCTTAAAGTGTTCATGGACGACTATACGTATCACAACGAATTCCGCGATTATTTCGATGCCGTCTTCCCGGGACTGCCCGTTGAGCCGGTCTGGACCACGATGCCGGATAACGAATTCTATCAGCTGCCGGACCGGGACGCCGAGCTGCTCAAGGTGATCGAGACCGAGAAGCCTGACCTGATCTTCACGAATGACCCTTCCTTCTATCGGCGTCTAGCAGATGAAGGTCGACTCCTTGAGCTGTCGGGCTGGTTCAAGTCATCGGGGCTATCCGAGGAGGATTACCATCCGGGCCTGATGGCGACGATGCGGCATAACGAGCGGGGAGGATTGTATGGGCTATCGCCTGCTTTTAACGCGACGGTGCTGTATTACAATCTTGATCTCTTCAAGCGATTCGGCATCGAGGCGCCTCAGGACGCGATGACTTGGGAAGAAGTGCTCCGTCTTGCGCATCGATTCAAAACCGGGACGGTCGATTCGGCGGGGATCGTCGGATTTCATCAGATGTATGCAGAGCGGCCGCTCGACTACATCATGACGATCGCGCGGACGGAAGGGCTGGCCATGCTCGACCCTGCTTCGGGCAATGTGACGGTCGATACGCCAGCATGGCGCTCGGTATTCAAGCAAGTACTAGAGCTGTACGAGCAGGAGACGCTGATCACGCAGGTCGTGGGCACCGACAACGAGGATGGCGTCCGCATGATCGGGCCGGAGGATCAGAAGAACGCGGATCTGTTCCGGCAAGGCAAAGCCGCGATGCAGGTGGGGCATTATCCGGACTATGCGGATGTCCCGTTTGAATGGTCGGCGGTAGCGCCGCCGGTCAGCTCGGCGGACCGTACCCGCTCCGCAGGTCTGTACTTCTATCCGATCATCGGCGTGTACACGGGAAGCGAGCAGCAGGAGCAGGCGCTGGAGGTCATGCGCTACTTCGCAAGCGAGCGTCTTGCCAAGGCGAAGGCGAACCTAATGGGAATCGAATACGGGCAAGGCATGCTCTCGTCGCACCGGGCAATTGTCGAACTGAAGGGCGATCCGATCATCGCGGACATTTTCCGGCAACTGCCGGCACTGCCGCCAAGCAGGGATTACGTTCGCGCGGATCGAGCGTTGTACGAGCAATTCGATGTGCTGCTAGCGCGTGAGCTAGACAGGGTCATCGCGGGCGAGGCGACCGTGGAGGAGGCGCTAAGGCAGATTCAGGCCGAGGGGCAGGCTATGATGGATGCGGCTTCAGACGATGAAAGTGTGGACAGTCAGCCGATAGACTAATATAATGACGACAAGATACCACGCGCAAAGCATGCGCCATTCGGAAGCGGGAGACCCCCGCTTGTTGAGTGGCGCTTTTTGTATGTTCGATCACTGTGCTGCGCGGGGTATCAATCATTCCTATCCAATAGAGAGGCGGGACTAGAATGGCGGAGAAGAAGACGGGACTTATGCAAGGTGGACGGCAGGATGCGGCGTATAGCAGATGGTTGGAAGAGCATGTTGCAGCCAGACGCGGCGAGCGGCGCCGTAGAATTGAGGGGGGACTCGGCCACGCGGAGTCGGCTTTCGTCCACGCCATCTGGCTGCCGGCTATGCGAAGTCTCGCGCACCTGCATCCGGAATACGAGGTGACGGATTTCCTGGAGGGAAAGAGATACATCGATTTCGCTTACCTGCGCGGACCGATTAAGATTGCCTTCGAGATCGACGGTTACGGCCCGCATCTAAGGGATATGACTAGACGACAATTCTGCGATCAATGGGTGCGGCAGATGCATCTGATCAACGATGGTTGGATCGTCGTGCGTATCGGTTATGATGATACGAAGGAACGGCCGCGCATGTGGCAGCAGCTGATTCAGCAGATGATCGGCCGCTGGTTCGCAAGCGAGAGCGAGCGTGAGCACGGGATATCTCCTGCCGTTAGCATGGAACGCGAGGTGCTGCGATTGGCGAACAGCTTGGACAGGCCGCTGGCGCTCGGCGACGTCAAGCGGCTGCTGGGATGCGAGTACAGGCTCGCGCGAAAAGTTGTCGGAGCGCTGGTCGAGAAAGGCTGGCTCGTAGTCGCAGGCGGCGGCGAGGTTCGCGCAACACGCTGGAAACGTTCCGATCAGCCGATGGATATGCAGTGGTAACTGGTGCCGTACGTGCGCACGGGATCGTTGTGTGGCGACTTTGCAGATCGGCATCGGCCGGCCTGTATCGAATAGTTGCTTTTGCGACAACTAAATGTACGAATCTGGAGGGGCGGATGCGATTAGTTGTATTTGGAGCACTTATTTCGTGGTTTATTGTGCATCGAGGCTGTGATCGCTTGAATAGTTGCTCGAAAAGCACTTATTCGCTTCACGGGTCGCGAATACCTGAATTTAAGTGTCTGAAAAGCAACTAATCGAACGCTGGACGGATACGACGGAGTTGCGACCATCCAAGCGGCTGTACGTATACAGTCCTAATGAAGAGACTGGCGAAGGGAGCAACTGCAGTGGACGAAACGGCAAGGCTGGAAGTCGAGATTCGAGCGGCGGGCTACGAGGAGAAAGAGCCGATCGTGCGGGATATCCGGTTCTCGGTCGGAGCAGGCCGGATGATCGGGCTGATCGGGCCGAACGGCGCGGGCAAGAGCACGACGATCAAGACGATCCTCGGGCTGCTGAAGCATGTGGACGGCACGATCCGCTTCGGCGGCGCGACAGGGCGGTATGCCTATGTGCCGGAGCATCCCGTCATGTACGAGTATTTTACGCTGTGGGAGCATCTGCGACTGGCCGCGTCCGCCTTCGGGATGGACGAGCAGGCGTTCGCGAGCAAAGCAGAAATGCTCCTCGAGCGCTTCCGTCTTGCCGATGTGCGGCACGAGCTGCCGACCAAGTTCTCCAAGGGCATGCAGCAGAAGCTGATGCTGATCATCGGCTTCATGCTCGAGCCGGATATCTATATCGTCGACGAGCCGTTCATCGGCCTGGACCCGAGAGCCACCAAGGATCTGCTCGACTTGCTCGAATCCGAACGGGATCGGGGAGCGGGCATTCTCATGTCGACGCATGTGCTGGACACCGCCGAGCGCATCTGCGACGGATTCGTGCTCGTGAATGAAGGCTCCGTCGTCGCGCAGGGCACGCTCGATGACGTGCGGACTGTGTCCGGCTGCGGAGCGAATGCCCCGCTGTTCGATTGCTTCCACGCGCTTACGTAAGGGGGTCACGGCAATGAATTGGACGCGAAGCCGTCTGCTGCACACGCGCATTAAGCGCTTCTGGATCGACCAATTCCGCGTATGGAAGACGGCGCTGGATTGGACGGTATGGGTCTATTTTATCGTGCCTGGACTGTGGATCGGCGGCGGCACTTATCGAGAGCTGTGGCTCGATCCGCCGGCATGGCTGCTCGCCATGCCTGAACTTGCAGTGCTCGCGTTCCCCATTCTCTCGTTATTCATCGGCAGGCAGCGCACGTTCCTCGAGGACGCGGACATGCTCTTCCTAACGCAGAGGCAGCCATGGATCCGCCGTCTGATTGCCGGAGGCGCAGCCTACACGTTCGCAATCCAACTGTTCACGACGACCTTGCTGTTCGGCATATTGCTGCTATGGCTCGTCAAGGGGCTGGGGCTATCGCCGGCCGTGATCGTCGCATGGGCACTCTGCACGGTCTGCTGGAAGGCGGCGGTCACGATTCAGCAGCATCTCGTGGAGGCAAGATGGCGCGGCTGGCGGCGATGGTTCTTGCAACTGGCTGCAGCCTTCGCGATCATTCTGGCATTCGGCTGGGTGTCGCTGCATGGCTTCGACCGACCGGAATTCCTGCTTGCATTCGCCATGCTTGCTCTCGCCGCTTGGTTCATGGCGCTGCGGTACAAGCTTGGCGCCAGAGGCGATTTCGCCTTCGATGTGCAGACGGAGCGTAAGGCGCGGCTCGCGAGCACGGACCTGCTGCTCACGACCGTCATGGAACGAAAGCCGACAATTCGTCTATCGAAGCCAATGGTCTTCCGCAGATCCGGCCGGCTGCTGCGCGGCTCGGACGCAGGCACGATGCTGGCGGAGATGCGGATGAAGGCTTGGCTGCGCAAGCTGGCTAACGTCCGGCTCTGGCTTGGTTTCTTCGGCGCATCCACGACGGCATTGCTCGTGTCGCCCGACTGGCTGGCGCTCTCGCTGGCAGGGGCGCTGCCGCTCCTCGCCGCTTTCTGGATGCAGAAGCAATGGAGGGAGTGGCTCGAGGAGCCGTTCATCGCGCAGTTCAAGTGGGAGAAGCCTGCGCTGCAGAAGGGGGCATCCGTGTCCCGATTCTGGCTGATCGCGCCGGGTGCCGCCTGGCTGGCATCGCTGGCAGGATGGCAATTTGGAGGCTGGGAAGTGATGTGGGCCGCGCTGCCGCTGGGCATCGGGCTCTGGTGGCTGATGAATGCGGGGCTGGCCGAGGTGATGTCGCCGAACAATGAGCCGTAGCTGCAGCATGATTTTCCCCGATTAGGGGTAACGTAAGGGCGAACCACACCAATCCTTCCCGACGAAAGGCAGGGCGCTCACGTTGCATCCTAACCATGCCATACAATTCGCGTTCCAAGACGAGCATGACGCTGCCATGGCGTACGCTACGCTTAACGAGCTGGGTTACTTGCCGGTCAAGAACGGCGACCACGTCCATATTCATCTGGAGCGGGGTGATCTGACCTCGGCGCTGGAGATCGCGATGGCGCACGGCGGCCAGCTGTGCAGCCAAGCCGCCCTGCAGGAAGACTCGATGCTAGAGGGCGCGTACGACATGAATGCGATTCCGATCCCGGCCCACACCGTGAACGAGGACTGGGTCGATGCGTATGCGATGGAAGCGTCCGACGAGCTAGGCGCTGCCCCCCAATCTCAGCTGCGTAACCGAGACGAGGCCGGCGCGGATGACGGCTTGTTCGACCCCGACGATCGATCCTACGGGTTCTTCTCCGGCGATGTCAGAGCGTAGCGCATGCTGCGCTTCTGTCATCTACTCTGCTAGATCCGCAGCCGCCGAGCTGCCAGCGGTATAGCCCGTCGTAAAAGCAGCCGTAATATTGTACCCGCCCGTATAGCCGTGAATGTCCAGCACTTCTCCGCAGAAATATAACCCTTCCATCAGCTTCGAGCGCATCGTCCGCGGATCGACGTCCTTCAAGGAGACGCCGCCGCCCGTGACGAACGCTTCCTCCAGCGACAGCGTGCCGTTGACGCGTACCGGCAGCCCTTTGATACGCTGCGCGAGCGCCGTCCAAGCCTGCCTATTAATATTGTCGTACGTCACTTCCGGCGATAGTCCGCTCTCCCGAAGCAGGAATAATAGCACGCGCTCTTGTAAAAGCGGCCGAAGCACGTTCTTCACGGCTCGCTTCGATTCGTCCTTGGCAAGGCGCAGCGTCAGGTCATAGACCTCCGCTTCGTTCTTGTCCGGCATCATATCGATCGTCACCAGCGCGTGCGCGGCTGCTTCGGCATCATCCGTACCGGCGTCCTTCGGTTCCGCTTGCTTCAGTGCTTTCAGCACGAATTGGCTGCAGCGGAGCGCGATCGGACCGGACAGGCCGAAGTGCGTGAAAATCATGTCCCCGTCGTGGCGGATCAGCTTTTTCCCCTTGGCGCTCCAGACGGTCATGCCGACGCCGCGCAGCGAGACGCCCTGCAGCTCGCGGCTCCGAATCCACGGCTCGTCCGACGTCAGCGGCACTTCGGTCGGGTAGAGCTCCGTAATGGTGTGTCCGGCATCGGTTGCCCAAGGATAGCCGTCGCCCGTGCTGCCCGTATGCGGAACGGACTTGCCGCCGGTCGCGACGATAACGGCGCGCGACGCGATCGTCTCTCCGTCTGCCAGCCTTACGCCTTGAACGCGGCCGTCCTTGTAGAGCACCTCGGCCACGGGCCGATTCACCAGCATGCGAACGCCTTCGGACCGGGCTTTGCCGATCAGCGCATCGACAACCGTCTTCGCCTTGTCGGATACCGGGAACATGCGCCCGTTGTCTTCTTCCTTCAGCCGAATGCCGAGCGACTCGAAGAACGCGATGATGTCGCGGTTGCCGAACTGTGCCAGCGCGCTGTGCAGGAATCGGCCGTTGCCGGGGATGTGTCGGATGATCTCGTCGATCTCCTTCGCATTCGTTACGTTGCAGCGTCCGCCGCCCGAGATGCCGAGCTTGCGGCCAAGCTTGTCTCCTTTATCAATCAGCAGCACGGAAGCGCCTCCGCCGGCTGCCGCGATGGACGCCATCAGCCCGGATGGACCTCCGCCTATTACGATAATATCGACCTTGTCATTCATGATGGAACCCTGCCCTTCCCGGCGGCAATCTCAAGCGGCCGCCATTTCTCATTGTACCCGCCCCAAGTCGAGAGTAAAAGGGTTTACGGCAGCGACATCGTTCGCCGATAATGTGGAGAGAGGCATTCTAACGGAACAAGGAGATGAACGGCAATGCGATTAGGCACAGGCGAACCGTACATTCATGCTTTTCCCCAGCCGGAGCAAGGCGCGAAGGCAGTCGTGTGCATCGTACACGGGATGGGCGAGCACGGAGGGAGGTATCGGCATGTCGCGGACGTGCTGCGCGGAGCAGGCTTCGCCACATACGCGATCGATCAGCAAGGCCATGGCCACGCCTCCGGCAAAAGAGGGCATGCACCATCCGTTCTCCATCTCGCCGAGGATGCAGCGCGCATGGTCGAACAGGCTTCGGAGCGTCATCCGGGGCTGCCGGTGTTCTTGTACGGGCATAGCATGGGAGGCAATGTGGCGCTAAGCTGCGCGCTACGGAAGCGGCCTGCGATCGCCGGTCTGATCCTCAGCAGCCCTTGGCTGCGGCTCGCATTCGAACCGTCGCCGCTTAAGGTCGCTGCCGGCCGCGCGATCGGCGCCGTCTGGCCGACCTTCACGATGCAGACCGGACTCAAGAACGGCGCGCTCTACCGGAACGAGAAGCTGCAGGGCGACGACCAACGTGACCAGCTGATGCATACCCGCATATCCGCTGCGCTGTTCTTCTCGCTTCGCGATGAGGGTGAACGGTCAATCGGCGCGGCTGCGGAGCTTAATGTACCGCTGCTGCTGTTCCATGGGACAGCCGACAGCGTGACGTCTTACGCGGCAAGCAGCGAATTGGCAGGCCGTCTGGGCGATGCCTGCACGTTCCTCTCCGTCGAGGGAGGCTATCATGAGCTGCATCATGATTCCGGCTCCGAACAGCTGCTGGCGAAGGTCGCCGATTGGATTCAGAACTATGCAGCGCGTATACAGTAGCGTATATCATAGCAGTCTATCAATCATTGTAAATTCAGGGAGGTTGTGCTTTAATCGGAAGTAGCGTGTCTATGGCAGACGGCGGAGGAGACCGGAAACGTGCTCGATCATATGTTACTGCAGCTATTCCTTGCCCTAGTGCCTGTATTTGCCTTCCTAATCTGGCATGATCGGCCCGATAGACAGAAGGGCGTGGCCTTGTTCATCGGCGTGTTCTCGGCCATCGCGCTCGTTCTATGCATGATCCTATCCTCGCGGCTAGAGAACGGCGTGGACTGGGATAATCGAATGATTCCTTATTTGCTTGGATCCTTGTATGGCGGTTACGCTGGAGCTGCGGCTCTGTCGGCCATCTTCGTTGCCATGCGGCTATTCTATCTGGACAGCGCGGCAGAGATCGTCAGCCTGATCTGCTTCGTTGTATTCGTCATGCCGTTTGTCATCGCCGCAGCGGGCCGCTTCAAGCGGGCGAAGCGGGGGTGGAAGATCCGGGTAGCCGTGCTGATCCACCTTATGTATAATTTCGTGATCATGGCGGTAGGGGCGATCTACGAGTACCCGTCGTCATTGGCCGAGTCCATGGATTACTTATGGATGGTCGTCTACTTGGCCTGGACAGTCGGTATTCTCTGGGCAGCGATCTACCTGATCGAAGGCGTTCAGGAGAAGCTGCAGCTGCAGCAGCAGCTGCAGACGATGTCGAACAACTACCGGAATGCCGTGCAGAAGCTGCAGCAATTCATCGACCTGACGCCGCTTGGCGTTGTGCTGGTCGACCAGCATGGCATCATTACGCATATTAACGATCAGGCGATCCGCTTCATTCGCAGCAAGAACGCGATCATCGACCGGATGTCGCTGACAGGCAGGCCGTACACGGACCTGTCGGACGGCACGAACTCGGACGTGGACTGCATCCTGATCCGGCAGGCGCTGCTAGGCGAGGGCCCGTGCCGTGAGGTTGTCGAGGATAGTAACCGCATACATCTGAAGACCGGATTCACCGTGCGGGACGTGGCGACGAATGCCATCATCGGAGCGGCCGTCATCTCGCATGACATTACCGAGGTGACGCGGCTCAAGGACGAGATTACCCGTGTCGAACGGTTAAGCTTGGTCGGTCAGATGGCTGCCAGCATCACGCATGAGATCCGCAACCCGATGGCTGTCATTCGCGGCTTCATCCAGCTCATGCGCGAACGAAGCCCGGGCCATCAGCACGAATATTATCGCATTATTATGGAAGAGCTGGACCGCGCGAACAGCATCATCAACGACTTTCTCTCGCTGGCGCAGAACCGCATCGTCGAGATGGAGGTACGTTCGCTCCATGATATTCTGAATGATCTAAGCCCGCTCTTATGGGCGGATGCGAATATGCGCGGGCAGAGCATCGAGATGGATCTATGCGAGCAGATGCCTGCCTTCGAGATGAACGAGAAAGAAATGAAGCAGATGATCCTGAATCTGGCGCGCAACGGCATGGAGGCGATGACCGACAAAGGGCTGCTCACCATTCGGACGCGCCTAACGGCAGACGATCGGATCGAGCTGCATGTCGCGGATACGGGGACGGGCATCGCTGCCGATAAGCTGAGCAAGCTGTTCGAGCCGTTCTTCACGACGAAGTCGCGCGGGACAGGCTTGGGACTCGCGCTGTGCCTGAGCATCGTGGAGCGGCATAACGGCAGAATCGACGTACAGTCGATCGAAGGCAGCGGCACGACCTTCATCGTCTCGTTCCCGCTCGGGAAGTCGGCTTAAGGGGGAGGTGTGACATGCCGGAAGCCATATCGCTCGGGCCGCTGAGCATCAGCGGGCTCGTGTTAGGCGTCATCATATCCGGCGCAGCCGGGCTGTTGATCCTATATGCTTGGGTGAAGCAAGCGGCTGCCGCCCGTTCGGGCCCGTGGTTCGAGCTGGCGGCCACGGCGGCTGCGATCGTCGTCATGTGTTGGAAATTCGGGATTCTGTGGCGCGACCCTTCGCTGCTCTGGGAGCGTCCCGGCCTCGTGCTGATGATGAC
>JAEWJS010000106.1 GCA_023386495.1 Bacillota bacterium
CGCAGAGAGCAAGGCTGCAGCGATGCCGGTGCGTCCCTCGGGCTTGCACCTGCGCGACGCGCCGCCGCAGCAGCGCATCCCGACAATCGAGGTGCAAGGACAAGGGAACCCGGGAAGCGGCGAGTACTTCATCGACGTCACGCCGCTGCGCAATACGATCGCCTCGCGGATGCGGCAGAGCGTCACGGAGATTCCGCATGCATGGACGATGATCGAGGTCGACGTCACGAATCTGGTCGTGCTCCGCAACAAGCTGAAGGATGAATTCATGAAGCGCGAGGGCATCAACCTGACGTATCTGGCCTTCTTCCTCAAGGCAATCATTAATGCAATCAAGGACTACCCGATCATGAATTCGGTGTGGGCGGTCGATAAAATTATCGTGAAGCGCGATATCAACGTCTCGCTCGCCGTAGGGACAGAGGAAGGCGTCTGGACGCCGGTCATCAAGCATGCGGACCAGAAAAATATTGCCGGCCTGGCACGGGAGATCGACGATCTCGCCAGGAAGACCCGCGACGGAAAGCTGTCGCTGAACGACATGCAGGGCGGCACGATTACGGTCAACAACACGGGCTCGTTCGGCTCGGTATTGTCCCAGCCGATCATCAATTACCCGCAAGCCGCGAACATCACGGTCGAATCGATCGTGAAGAAGCCGGTCGTCATCAACGACATGATTGCTGTCCGCTCGATGGCGAACCTGTGCTTGTCCCTGGACCACCGCATTCTGGACGGCGTCATCTGCGGGCGATTCCTGCAGCGGGTCAAAGATAACCTGGAAGCATACAATTCCGAGACCAAACTATACTAAGAGAGGTTGTTCAAAAAGCCCACTTGTGATCACGAAGATAGCGACAACCGGCCATTTTGAACTTCATTGAAGAGGACGATTGCGATGAATCAGTGGGACGTCCGTTACATCCCGATGATCGGGTACGCGGAGGCGTGGGAGAGGCAGAAGCAGACGGTCAAAGCGATCGACAACGGAGAAGCGCTAGAGACGCTGCTGCTGCTCCAGCATCCTCCGACGTATACCGTAGGTTCCCAGAAGAACCCGGAACATCTGCTGCTTAGCGAAGCCGAGCTGGCGGAGCAGGGAATCGAGCTGTTCCAGATCGACCGCGGCGGCGATATTACGTACCACGGGCCAGGCCAACTGGTCGGTTACCCGCTGCTCTATCTCGATTCGGTCGGCTTGGATCTGCACGGCTACCTGCGCGACCTCGAGCAGGCCATCATCGATTGGCTCGCGGAATACGGCATAACAGGAAGCCGCAAATCTGCTTATACCGGGGTATGGGTCGGCGACGAGAAAATTGCCGCAATCGGGGTCAAATTCAATAAATGCCGCAAGCGTCGAGGCTTCGTCACGAGCCACGGCTTCGCGCTTAACCTGCAGGCAGGCATCGCGAGAACGGGGTTCGAGGGCATCGTGGCTTGCGGCATTCAAGAGTACGGCGTGACCTCCTTCGAGGATCTTACGGGACGCACGATGCCGCTTAAGCAAGCGGCAAACGAGATTGTCCCGCATCTGTGCCGCGTGTTCGGCAGAACCGCAGCAGAACTAATAGAAGAGCCATCCGATGCTCGCGAAGACGGTTGAGACCACCATTACGCCAACGAGGATGAGCGCCGTGATGCGAATCCATTTGCGTCCTTGCATGTAAGTGCCGCTCCTTTCCGTGGGCTGCTAATCGACAGCCGATCATTCAGATTTGCATGTTACATAACTTACGCAACAGTCCATACTCTATTGTATACGATCACCCCGAATGGAGGAAGTCCGATGATAGCCGAACAGAGACTGGTCGAACAATTCATGGCGCTCGTGCGCGTCGACAGCGAGACGGGACATGAGCAGGAAATCAGCCGCGTATTGAAGGAAACGTTCAGCGCGCTCGGCCTGACGGTTGAAGAGGACGATGCGGCGGAGAAGACCGGGCACGGCTCGGGCAATCTGTTCATCATGCTGGAAGCAAGCGGCGTATCGGATGCGCCCACGATCTTCTTCACCTCGCATATGGATACCGTCACTCCCGGCAAGGGCATCAAGCCGCAGCTGGACGAGGACGGCTATATCCGCAGCGACGGCACGACGATTCTTGGCAGCGACGACAAGGCAGGCCTGGCCGCGATGCTCGAAGCGATTCAGGTGATCCAAGAGCAAGGCATCCCGCACGGTCCGGTGCAATTCGTCATAACGGTCGGCGAGGAAGCAGGCCTATACGGGGCGCGTGCAATGGAAGCTTCGCGGCTTAAGGCAGCATTCGGTTACGCGCTCGATTCGAACGGCCAGATCGGCGATATCGCGGTGGCGGCACCGACGCAAGCGAAAATCACGATGAAGGTCATCGGCAAATCGGCGCATGCGGGCGTGAATCCGGAGGACGGCATCAGCGCGATCCAGGTGGCGGCGAAGGCAATCGGCCGGATGCAGCTGGGGCGGATCGACAAGGAAACGACGGCGAATATCGGCCGCTTCGAGGGCGGAGGCGCGACGAATATCGTCTGCGACTTCGTCCGCTTGGATGCCGAAGCCCGCAGCATCGTGCAGCATAAGCTCGACGCGCAGGTCGAAGCGATGCGGACGGCACTCGAAAGCGCAGCGTCCGACTACGGAGCGAAGGCCGAATTCGAGAGCGAGATTATTTATCCGGCTTACAGCTATACGGACGGCGACCCCGTCGTGGAGCTGGCGAAGTCCGCGATCCAGGCCATCGGCCGAACGCCGCGCACCTTCCACTCGGGCGGCGGCAGCGATGCCAATATTTTCAACGGCTTAGGCGTACCTACCGTGAATCTGGCTGTCGGCTATGAGCACATCCATACGACGAAGGAGCAGATCAAGGTCGCGGATCTCGTCAAGACGACGGAGCTCGTCGTTGAGATCATTAAGCAAGCCGCTGCGCTGAAGCAAGCGTAGTCGACGCTCCTTTCATGCAAAAACCTGCACCCCGCGGAACAACCGTCGGAGGTGCAGGTTTTTTTGGTGCCGAGATGCTGCGTGCTACAGGGTCGAGATGTCGTACTCGGCGCGTTCCGTCGTTAAATGAAGCTTGGCATCGTCAATATCCGCAGCACGGAGCCCCTTGATCGGAATCGTGAACGTATCCTGCGGGAGCGGCGATTCGCGGTCATCGGTCAGCACGCTGCCTTCTCCCCGAAGATACAGGACATCGCCGTCGGTATAATCGTCATGCGGATTGTCGTGTTCGGCATGGAAGCCGGTGTTCGACAGCTTCATGCGTACGCGGTCGACGTCGCCCTGCTCCGTCTTCGTGATGAGCAGCGTCTGATCGCGATGCTCCTCCAACCAGTCGGATAGAACCTTGATTTCCATCTTCATGCGGTGCGTTCCGTCCTTTCCATCGTCTGTCGACTGAGGTGAACTGCGGTCTCCATGCCTACAGCATCCCCATCGGGACGCCGGCTCAAGCGGCTGCAGCGGCAGGGAATGGCTGGGCACAGACGGCCCGTGCATCCCTTCCTAGACGAGCATTAGGAACGGGATCGGATCTCTTGGCGCATGAACAGCAAGTAAGAGAGACCGAAGCAGATGACAGTCGCGGCAATGAGGCCCGTCAGCTGGGGCCAGACGAGCAGCAGGCTCTGCGCAAGCGGCAGCGGGCTCGGAATAGCGCCGACGACCTGCTCCATCGTAAGCGGCCCCAATGTGCGGACATTGGGCATGAGCAGCGTGGTGGTCGCTTCCGTGAACAGCTCTGCCGGTGACAACCTTCCGAGCGTCAGCATCGTCTCTTGATAGCCGATAACCGATTCGACGGCCGCATTGCCGCTTGGCGCAAGCGACTTGGCGATCAGATTCAGAATCAAGCTGTAGAAGACGGTAAAGAAAATCCACAGCGCAATGCCGGACAATGCGGAAGTCGCGGCTTGTCGGAACCGGATCGAGAACAGGATGGACAGATTCAGCCAGAACCCGACATAGACGACGGCAATGAACAGGAAGAAGACGACGCGAAGGAATTCCTCCGGCGTCGGCGGATAACCGATCGTGAACAGCCCGAGTCCCATGACGAGGAATCCGAGCGCATAGATGACGACGGCGATCAGCAGCAGCGATGCCGCGAACTTCGCCTTCAGAAAATCATCGCGGTACAGCGGCTGCGACATGAGCCGGCTCAGCGTTCCTTTGCCCCGTTCGGCATTCACGGCATCGAATCCGAGCGCGATGCCCATCAGCGGTCCGAGAAAAGAGACGAACGTGATGAAGTTGGGCAAGGTACCGTCCGAGATCGTGAACATGCGCAGGAACAGAAATTCATTGTCCGAATCCGCCGAGCCGACGCCTGCTTGAAGCGACGTAATCGCCGTATAGATCGAGCCGATGCAGGCGAGCGCGATAATGCCGAGCAGAATGCTGAAGCGCCAGCTTCGAATGTGGTCGCCGAATTCCTTCTGCACGATCACCCAGAACGGTGAGGTCGTTCGCGTCACTACGCTTCACCTCCTTCGAAGTAGCGATGGTAGATGTCGTCGAGCCCGTACCGGCGGCGGCTGATCGACAGCAGCTCGCTGGACGAGGAGGCAAGGCGGGCAATCTCCGGCGTGATGTCGGAGCTGCAGGTCAGCTTAGCGCGAACGGCGATTTCGCCGGTGCCGTCCGCAGCGTCCTTCGATTGCTCCATGTCCAGGGCGATAACGCTGTCAAGCGATCGCAGCCGCTCGCCGAGCTCCTCGGTCCAGCTGCGCAATTCCAGATCGACCGTGACCGTCCCTTCGCCGTCCAGCGCGCGCGCCAGCGTCTCGATATCGCCGCAGGCAATGAGCTTGCCCTTGACGAACAATCCGACGCGGTCGCATACCTGCTGAACCTGATGCAGATGATGCGAGGAGAGCAGGACGGTCAATCCTTCCTGCCGGCTGAGCCTGGAGATCAGCTCGAGCAGCTCGCGCACGCCTTCGGGGTCGATGCCGAGCGTAGGCTCGTCGAGAATGATGATGTCGGGACGCTTGATCAGCACATCGGCAAGACCGAGACGCTGCCGCATGCCCCGCGAGAAGGCGCCGACGCGCTTGCCGGCTGCCTCGGCCAGACCGACGCGCTCGAGCAGGGCATTGGCGCGCTCGGCAGCCTCGGATTCCGGAATCCGATTGAGCCTAGCCGTGAACATAAGGTTATCGTAGGCAGTGCGATCCTCGTAGAAACCGATATCGTCCGGCATATAGCCGACGCGGCGCTTGACCTGGAGCGGATTGCGCGCGGGATCGAGTCCGCAGACGCGCGCCGTGCCGGCCGTGGGCTCGGCGAGTCCCAGCATCATGAGGATCGTGGTCGTCTTGCCTGCGCCGTTCGGGCCCAATAGCCCGAATACTTCGCCGCGGCCGATCGTAAGGTCCAGCCGGTTGACCGCATATTGGTCCCCGTATGTCTTCGTCAGCCCCTGAAGCTCGATGACGGGTTCTCGTTCATATTCGTGCGGAAGCGCCACGGCTTATCGCCTCCCGTACTTGCGGAACAGATAGTAGACGCCTGCGGCGACTGCGAGAATAATCAGAATGCCGATCCAGCCCCACAGCACGGACGATTGGACGGCGACGCGGATCGCCGCATCGGTCGACTTCTGCGAGGTGCGCGCCGTCATGTTCACGACGTAGTCGCCCGCAAGCGCCTTGTCATCGGCTTGAATGACGGCCTGAACGTTAGCGGTCGCACCCGGGGCCAGCGTACGGATCGTTTTCGGCTCGAACGAGACATCCCAATTGGCAGGCGTCTGGGCGGATAGCGTAATATCCTCGAGCTCGGCCGTGCCGGTATTCTTGACGACCAGCTCCATCGAGCGGTCGGATCCTGCCTTGACCTCTGCATTGAGACGTTCGTCCGGCGTCGAGAGCGCAATGCCGTAAGAGCCCGTCACGACGACCTCAAGCTTCGTCTCCGCTTGCGTCGCGTTGTTCGCTGCCATAATTGGGATCGCGTACGTCCCTGCGGAGACGTTGTCCGGCGGCATGACTTGCACGGAGATCGTCTGCGACGCGTTCGGATCGACGGCAACGGATGTCACGCTATTCCCGCCGGCGGAGAAGCGCACGTCCCAGCCCGGTTCAACGGCTGCGGACAGCGCATAAGTCTGCTCCTCTGCCGTGCGATTGCGCAGCGTGGTCGAGAAGGTGAAGCTGGAATCCGCATGCCCCTCCATATTGGCCTGCTCCGCCGAGAACTCGGTCGTGAACGTGCCCTGCTCCGATACGCCGACCCTCAGCGGCAGCGTATCCATGCCGCCCGCCGTCACCGTGAAGCCGTATTCGCCCTTGTTCACGTCGAGCGGAACGTTCAGTTGAAGATTGACCGTCTGCGACTCGCCCGGCTTCACGGCGATCTGCCGGATCGCCCTGCCGCCGGCAGACAGCTCATACTCCCAATCGTTGCCGTTCGTCTGGAAGCCGATATTCGCCAGCTGCGTCGTCTCGGTACGGTTGATGACTTCAATGGAATAGGTGATGGATTCGCCCGGCGGCGCGCTCAGATCGGTGTAAGCCGTGTAGAGCTCGACCTCCCCTGCCGCTGATGCGCGCTGCGGCAGCGCTGCGATGCTGACTGTCCATACGATAGCCAGCATCAAGATGAATGAACCTGCTTGTCGGCATGCTTGCTGCATGCTAATCCCCCTCCTGCGATATGGTTTCGTTAGCCGCTTATGCGGCCGTTCGCTAAGAGTACGCACGAGATGGCGCAGCGGATTTATCCGTTGCCTATTTTTTTTGCAGACATTTTCCTCGACGCGATTTTTTGGTACAACAGAATATAGAGAGCGTTCAAGTCAACGTGCACAAGGTTACAGAAAGGAGAGACGTGCAGCATGGAGCTTCGACGGCAGGACATGGTGCCTGTGCTGAGGGCGATGTGCGAGGGATCGACGGAAGCCTTCGAGCAGTTCTACGAACGGTATGCGCCGCTCGTCATGCAGATCGCGCTGCGTATGCTCGGCGAACGAATGGAGGCGGAGGACTTATGCCATGATGTATTCATGGAGGTGCTGCGGAGAGGTCAGCAATACGAAGTCGCGCGGGGTTCATTGGAGGCTTGGCTAGCCGTCTTGACGCGAAGCCGCTGCCTCGATCGGATGCGCAGGGGCAGCAAGGTCATCGCAGGCAGCGTCGAAGCTTGTCTGGATCAGCAGGCACTGTTAAGCCCGACCCCCGAGGAGACGGTGCTGGGCAAGCTGGAGCGCGCGGCCGTGCGGGATGCGCTGGGCAAGCTGCCAGCCGAGCAGCAACGGGCCGTCATGACGGCCTACTATGCGGCTAAGACGCAGCGCGAGATGGCCGAGGAATGGAAGGTTCCGCTCGGTACGGTCAAGTCATGGGTCCGGTACGGGCTCCATAACATTCGGAAGCAGTTGGACAGAAGAGGCTGGACGGCAGAATCGAAGGGAGGCGAATCGTATGGAACGGAGTAAAAGCTTGCGAACGGAGAAAGGATTGTGTCTGGCAGGGTATTCGGAGCAGGAATGGGCGGATTACGTGTTAGGCGGATTGGATGCGGGCAGCAGAGCCGCGATGACGCGGCATCTCGGCTCATGTACGGCGTGCGCCGACACTTGCGACGAATGGCGCATGCTGTTAGCGGCGGAACCGGTGATGGAGCATGCAAGGTTGGAGCAAGACGCTGATGCGGCAGCGGAAGCCGGTTCGAGAGCCATTTATCCCGGCGACCATGTTCGTCGTTCGCTTGCCCGCGCGGTAGCCCGCAGGTCGTGGCGCGCGAAGCTGCTGCACAGCCCTGCTCGTTACGGCCTTGCGGCGGCAGTGTGCGTGCTGCTGGTGTTCGCCGTATGGATGCGCGGCTCGATCGATCCCGCCGAGCCTGTCGATTCGTTCGTCACCAGCCAAGTACCGGATGCGGTGCCCGTCATGCAGGCGCGGGACACGCTGCATTATCGCGTCATGCCTGCGGCCGGCGGACAGAGCGGCGGGTACATGTGGCTCAGCGGCGATGTCAGCGAAGCGCTGCTCTTGCTCGAAGGGTTGCCGATTGTGGAGCAGGAGGATTACCAAGCCTGGGCCGTTACCGGCGAGAGGCAGGACAGCCTCGGCTTGCTGAAGTTGACGGGCTCGCGCGGCCATCTGTTCGTCCGTTCGCCGCTCTTGCGCGGCGCGGAGACGATCTCGCTCAGCTCCGAGCCGAAGGGCGGAAGCGCCAGCCCGACTTCGGAGCAGACCGTGCTGGTGCTGATGGGGCAAGGACACTAGCGGGCGGCTTGGCCGCCTGCCTTCGCCCATTCATCGAGCTTGCGCGATGACGGTCCTGCGGCGCTGCCGCTCAGCTTGCGAAGCTGCGCGCGAATTTCCCATGCTTTGCCGACAAGTCGTAGCCCTCTGTTATCGATATATTGTTTCATCCGATTCATCCTCTCGCATGGTTAGGTATATACTTGATCCATATGCGCCACAAGGACAACCTATTCCTAGGGGCCGCTTGTGATCGCGATGCCGTTGCTGACGAAGCGGATTCGACGTCGAATCTTGAACGCTGGCGAAAATTCCGGTGCTCACGTAGGTCTGCCTACGCTCCGCTCCTCATTTTCTACCATCGTCCAACCTTCTCGGCGCTGACAACCGGCCATTTAGAATCAAGCGGCAAGAGCCGCTTGGGGAGCGGGACAAGATCGTTGGAATCAAACAGGCAGTGCCAATTGGCTGGCCTGTCGCATGATTAGCGTAAAAAAGTACAACTATTTTTGGGGGAATCGGGCTCAGGCGGGAATAGTGGGAAAACGTACAACTATTTTTGACGATCACAGCTGGAAACGGCGGGTTGATCTAGATTAGTGGTAGTTTTTTACTCTAATCTGTAGAATGAGGCTTGAGGCACGGAATTAGCGGTAGGAAATGCCGCTATTCATTCGATGCGATTCTGATCGATGACGAATCGGTGAAATTCGCGTGAAATACCAATTGCGAGGAGAGAGAAAACTTGAGCGAGCAAGGAAGAAGGATACCGGAGGAATGGAATGAGGTTACGGTCGAGACGAAGCCGATTTTTGAGGGGAGAATGATTACGCTGCAGGTCGATACGGTGCGGCTGCCGAACGGCAGCACGTCGACGCGCGAGATCGTGAAGCATCCGGGAGCCTCGGCAGTCCTTGCGCTGCTGGACGGAAAAATGCTCGTCGTGGAGCAATTCCGCAAGCCGCTCGAGAAAATGCAGGTCGAGGTGCCGGCAGGCAAGCTCGATGCGGGCGAGGATCCGATGGAGGCCGCGTTCCGAGAGCTGGAGGAGGAGACCGGTTATCGCGCCAAGTCGATGAAGCTGATCAGCGCGTTCTACACGTCGCCCGGCTTTGCGGACGAGAAGCTGTATTTATACGTGGCGGACGAATTGGAGCCCGGCAGCATGCAGCTCGACAGCGATGAGTTCCTGCAAGTAGAGTCGATCACGCTGGAGCAGGCGAAGCAGTATATCAAGGAAGAGCGCATCAGCGACGCCAAGACAATTATGGCCGTGCAAGCTTGGCAACTGCACACGCTGACCGGATCTTACGCGCTATGAGTCATTCGGAACAGCCGCAAGAGCAGCCATTGACCCGCGTGTATGCCGACTTGCATCTGCATATCGGCAGCACCGGGCGAGGCGAGCCTGTGAAAATCAGCGCGAGCCGCGAGCTGACATTCCGCAACATTGCGCATGAAGCGTCCGTCCGGAAGGGCATTCGGCTGCTGGGGGTCATCGATGCGCATTCGCCTGGCGTACAGGCCGACATCGAGGCGCTCCTGGACAGCGGCGAGATGGCGGAAGCGGAGGGCGGCGGCATCCGTTATCGGGACACGACGCTGCTGCTCGGCTCCGAGATTGAGGTGAAGGAGCCGGGCAGAGCGCCGGCGCATTACTTGGTCTATCTGCCGACCTTCGACGCGATGCGGTCCTTCACCGAGTGGATGACGCGCTTCATGCGCAACGTGAATCTCAGCTCCCAGCGAATCTACGTGTCTGGACGCGAGCTCCAAGCCGAGACGAAGTCGCGCGGGGGTCTGTTCGTCCCGGCTCATATTTTCACGCCGCATAAGAGCTTGTTCGGCAGCGCGGCGGACAGGCTCGCCGACATCCTCGATCCTGAACTGGTGGATGCCGTGGAGCTGGGACTGAGCTCGGACACGGAGATGGCGGGGCTGCTGCCGGATCTAGACCGGCTGCCGTTCTTGACCAACTCGGATGCGCACTCACTAGCCAAAATCGGGCGCGAATACAATGCGCTGCTCTTGGCGGAGCCCAGCTTCGCGGAGTTCCGCAAGGCGCTGGTCGGTGAAGAAGGCCGCAGAATCGAGACGAACTACGGTCTGAATCCCCGCTTGGGCAAATATCATCGCGCCCATTGCACGAGCTGCGGCACGACGGCAACCCGCGAGGCTGCCGTCACCGGACGCTGCCCGGATTGCGGCAGCCTGAAGGTCGTGGGAGGCGTCATGGACCGGATCGCGCAGCTAGGGCTCGCGGCCGGCAGGACCGAGCCTCGCATCGCGCCGGAGCGGCCGCCATACGTGTATCAAGTGCCGCTGGAGTTCATCCCCGGCATCGGCCCCAAGCTGCTTAACAAGCTGCTGGACCGATTCGGCACGGAGATGGCGGTGCTCCACGACGCTCCGGCGGATGCGCTCGCCGAGACGGTAGGCGCGCCTGCAGCCGAGAAAATCGTGCGAGCCAGAACCGGCGAGCTCGCCCTAGACGCCGGCGGCGGCGGACGCTACGGCAAAGTGCAGGCCTAAAGGGGTGAGCTAGGCTCAGCTCATAAAGGAGATAAGCAAAGCGTTATCTCCGCTACCGGGTCAGTCCACGACCTAATCCCAAAGTCCGCTTGTCAGCGCCAAGAAGGTTGAACGATGGTAGAAAATGAGGAACGGAGCGTAGGCAATACCTACGTGAGTACCGGAAGTTTCGCCAGCGTTCAAGATTCGCCGCCGAATCCGCTTCGTCAGCATCCGCATCGCGATCACAAGCGGACATAAGGGGAGGGAGGCGGTCATATGCTTGTCATATAGACCTGACAAGAAGGAGTAATGACCATGCGGCCCGCTCAATGGCTGCAGCCGACCCAAGACCGGCTGTCGCTGCTCGTATTCGTCGTCGTGCTGTTCATCGTCGGAGTCGTATTCGGATCGCTCGTGTACAATGCGCTCACTTTGGAGCAGCAGCAGCATCTGACCGGCGAGGTGGACCACTACGCGGAGGTTTTCCGCGCAGGCTTGTTCCCCGATGCAGGCGCCACGCTGCGGGAACGGGCGATTTTCCACGCGAAGTGGATTCTGCTGATCTGGCTGCTCGGCGTAACGGTGGTCGGAATGCCGTTCGTGCTTGCGCTTGATTTTCTGAAAGGGGTGCTGATCGGCTTCAGCGTCGGCGGGCTGATTCAGGCCTACGGCTGGGACGGGCTGCTGTTCGCGCTCGCGACGATCGCGCCGCCCAATCTGATCATCATTCCCGCGCTCGTGCTGGCCAGCGTGTCCGCGGCGCGATTCTCGATTCATATCGTGAAGAACCGGCTGCTGCAGCCCGGGGGAGATATTATGCAGCCGCTGCTGCTGCACACCGCGACCTCGCTTGTCATGCTGCTCGCATTGTGGGGGGCGGCGCTGTTCGAGGGCTATGTTTCCCCGCATCTAATCGCCTGGGCGGCACCGCGTCTCTTGGGGGTCTGACCCCGCCATCCTGCCAGCAAAAGGTTTGACTTTCCCGAAGGTTAGCCCCTATAATGAAAGCAATCAACATTAGGTGTGTGCGTTCAAAAAGACCGGTTGTCAGCGCCGAGAAGGTTGAACGATGGTAGAAATTGAGGAGCGGAGTGTAGACAGATCTACATGAGCACCGGAAAGTTCGCCAGCGTTCAAGATTCGACGTCGAATTTACTTCTCCGAAGTACTTCGCGCTCACAAGTGGACTTTTTGAACTTCTATATGGGGAGCAGGGCAGGCGCGGAGGGGGAAACCATGGAAGCCCGAATCGAGAAAATTAAACAACAGCTTCAATCGCAGGGCTACAAGCTGACCCCGCAGCGGGAGGCAACCGTGCGCGTGCTGCTCGAGAACGAAGAAGACCATCTAAGCGCGGAAGACGTGTTCATGCTCGTGAAGGAAATCGCTCCCGAGATCGGACTCGCCACGGTCTATCGGACATTGGAGCTGCTAAGCGAGCTTCATGTCGTCGAGAAGCTTAATTTTGGCGACGGCGTTGCGCGATACGACCTGCGGACGGATAGCAACAAGCACCATCACCATCATCTCATCTGCGTCCAGTGCGGATCGATGGACGAGATTATGGAAGACTGGCTCGGCCCGCTCGAGGAGCGGCTGGAGCAAGAGTACGGCTTCACTGTCGTGGACCATCGCTTGGACTTCCAAGGCGTATGCAGCCGGTGCAGGGATAAGAATAACCAAGCCGGGCACTAACGGTCCGGCTCAGCAATAGACAGCAGACAGAAGCTCCTTCCAGGCAAGCGCGATCAGCGCTTACCCGGAAGGAGCTTCTTCGTCATAGCCGCCGCGCCGCGGCTGCCGCAGAGGCTCGAAGCTGCAGCAGCCCGCTGCCTTGCGCGGTACGCAGATAGCCCAGCCGCTTGGCGGCAGCGATCAGACGTCTCTTCACCGCAGCAGGCTTCAGGCGCGGGTGAAGGGCCAGCAGCAGCGCGGCGCCGCCGGCCGCATGCGGCGCAGCCATGCTCGTGCCGGACTCGACCCGGCAGCCGCCGCCGGGCTTCGCGGAACGGATCGCCTGGCCGGGCGCGGCGACGGCTATGCCCTTGCCTCGGCTGCTGAAGGATGCGATCCGGTTGCTTCGGGTCGATGCGGCGACCGCGATTGTCTCCGGGTAAGCCGCGGGCACGTCGAGGCCGCCGGCCTGCCGGCCGCCGTTGCCTGCGGATGCCGTGATGACAATCCCCTTGCTCGCCGCCCGACGGATCGCGCTTTGCAGCGTCCGGCTTGTCGCGCCGGGCGGCAGGCCGAAGCTCATGTTCATCACCTGTACGCCGCGTTTGATACACCATTCGATGCCCTCCACGATATCGGAGATGTAGCCGTTGCCGCTGCTGTCCAATACCTTGACGGCATATAGCCGGGCGCGAGGAGCAACGCCCGCAGGACAGCCGCCCGTGCCTAGACCGGCAGCGATACCGGCTACATGCGTGCCGTGGCCGTTATCGTCGCGATAGGAGCTTCCGCCGATCGTGTTGACGCCGCCCGCGATTCGCAGATTGGGATGCGGGCCGACTCCCGTGTCCAAGACGGCGATCCGGATGCCGCTTCCCAAGGAAGCTGGCCATAAGAGCGGTGCTTGCACGCGCGTGATATTCCAGGATGCCGGAAGCCGTGCCGCCGCAGAGAATCGGCTTGCCGGCCTGCGGCGCCGATTGCCGGAGCATCCCGCCCCATGCGCGCGAACCCGCACGTCTAGCTCGGCATAATGTACCTCAGGATGGTTCGTCAGCCTGCGCCATTCCCGGCGGTTCTTCACATGCAGGCAGAGCATCCCTCTCGAGGCGACGCTCTTCACCGGCGTCACGCCCGCTCGGCGCATATGCTTGACGCAGTCGTCGTAAGCGCTTCGGCTGCGAATCACGATAATGCCCCGCTGCGCGGGCTTGGCTCGATCGCGTTCCGCGCAGCGGCATAGCCGCTCACCTAGATTCGTCATCGGGAACCTCCTTGTAGATGAAATGTTAGGCCTGCAAGAGCTGCAGGAGCTGCTGTGCCATCCTATGTAGCGATCGCGCAGGGGAAGCAGGCTCGTGCCCGTGCCTGGCACATAATTGTTGCAGGGGGAGGCAACCGTATCATAGACAGCGATGCGCAAGATGCATAGAGGAGGCCATAGGGATGAGAATCGGCGTACCCAAGGAGATCAAGACGAGCGAGAATCGAGTAGCGTTGACGCCGGCCGGTGCGGCGGCGTTATGTGCGGAGGGACATGAAGTGCTGGTTCAGGCAGGCGCCGGCGAAGGCAGCGGCTTCGAAGACAGCGCATATGCGGAGGAAGGCGCAGTCATTCTGGAAGCTGCCGGCGATGTATGGCTAGCTGACATGATCATGAAGGTGAAGGAGCCGCTGCCGGAGGAGTACGGATATTTTCGCGAAGGGCAGCTGCTATTTACGTACCTGCACCTGGCTGCTGCCCCTGAATTGACCCGTGCGCTGCTCGAGAAACGCGTCACGGGCATTGCCTATGAGACGATTCAGACGGCGAACGGCACGCTGCCCCTGCTCACGCCGATGAGCGAGGTTGCCGGGCGGATGGCGGTTCAGATCGGCGCGCAATACCTCGAGGCGTTCTATGGCGGACGCGGCATTCTGCTAGGAGGCGTGCCGGGCGTGCCGCCAGCGGAGGTCATCATCCTCGGCGGCGGCATCGTCGGCCTGAACGCCGCCCGCATGGCGCTCGGCATGGGAGCCAGTGTCGTCATTCTGGAGCGAAGCCCGGACAGGATGCGCTATATCGACGATATATTCGGCGGCACGATCCGGACGCTGACGTCGAATCGATACAACATCGCCAACGCGGTGAAGAAGGCAGACCTGCTCATCGGCGCGGTGCTGATCCCGGGTGCCAAAGCGCCGAACTTGGTCACGGAGGAAATGGTCAAGACGATGAAGAAAGGGGCGGTCATCGTGGACGTAGCAGTCGACCAGGGCGGAACGATCGAGACGATCGACCGCGTCACGACGCATCAGAATCCGATCTATGAGAAGCACGGCGTCCTCCACTATGCCGTCGCCAACATGCCCGGCGCCGTGCCCCGCACGTCGACGCTGGCGCTGACGAATGTCACGCTGCCCTATGCGATCGAGCTTGCCGGCCGCGGCTTCCGAGCTGCCGTGGAGCGGAGCGAGCCGCTCAAGAAAGGGGTCAACACGTTCAAGGGGCAGCTTACGCACAGCGCCGTCGCGGAGGCGGTCGGCGGCAGCTATGTCCCGATCGATTCGATGTTAGACAGCGTCTCGTACGAACAGTTGAGTTAACGAAGCGAACGTGCTCGATTCGAACCGGCGCGGCGAAGCATGGCACGCGGTCTATCCATCGCAAGTCCGGCATAAGGTGGAAGAGGGGGAGCCCTGTCCATTTCATTCATGACATTGCAATCGACATTGCAGTGCCTCCCCTTCATCTTGCTTGTCCGGGAGGATACGAAGCATGATTATATCGCTGCGCAAGCTCGTTCGACGCATCGTGTTCACGCTGCTCGTGCTGCTGCTGACGGTCACCTTATTTACGTTCATGCGGATCGCTTCGGGTTGGTTCCGCGTGGCGGACCCCTATGCAGAGCCGCGAGGCTATGCGGTGAAGGCGTTCGAGACGACAACAGGCGGGGAGTCGAACGCGACCTTCGCGGAGCGGCTGCGCTGGTTCTATCTGTACGGAGAATGAACGACGGCGCGCGCATAACGCTCGGGGAGACAAATATTGACGCCCATCGGCAGGATATTACAGCGGCCGTGTGGAAGATAAGAAGGCAACAATGGATGGCGCGGATATAAGCGAAGCAACAAGACGAAGGGATTGTCACGAATGATAGACCGACTGCAGCAGTTCGTCCGCTATTTATCGATGGAACGCGGGTTATCGGGCTCGACGGTTGAATCCTATGAGCGGGACCTTGCGGCCTTCCTGCACTATACGGAAGCGAACGGCCTCACGAAGCCGGACAGCGTCGAGAAGCACCATATCGCGGCCTACCTCCAGCATCTGAAGCAGAGCGGCAAGGCGGTAGCGACCATCTCGCGAAGCGTGTCGGCGATACGCGCTTTTTATAAATATTTGGTATTGGAACGCATCATCGCGATCGACCCCGCGGCGCACATGCAGACGCCGAAGCAGGAGAAGCGGCTGCCGCAGGTGATGTCGGTAGGCGACGTCGACATGCTGCTCGCTGCCCCGAAGACGGACACGCCCGCAGGCATTCGGGACCGCGCCATGCTGGAGCTGCTCTATGCGACAGGCATACGCGTAAGCGAGCTCATCTCGATGGATGAGGAACATATCAACCTGGAGATGGGCTTCATTCGCTGCGTCGGAAGCGGCGGCAGAGAACGGATCATTCCGCTCGGCCGCATGGCCGCCGATGCGCTGCGTGCGTACGCGGTCTCGGCACGCGGGCATTTCGTGAAACCGCAGCGCGAGGAGCGGAGCCTGTTCCTCAATCATCTGGGCACGCGCATGACGCGGCAGGGCTTCTGGAAGATCATCAAGAAGTACGCTAGGGAATCCGGCATTACGAAAGATATCGCGCCGCACACGCTGCGCCATTCGTTCGCGGCTCACCTGATCGAGAACGGGGCCGACCTGCGCGCGGTGCAGGAGATGCTGGGACATGCCGATATTTCGACCACTCAGGTCTACGCGCAGGTTACCAAGGCCGGGATGAAGGATGTTTACGACCGTACGCATCCCCGGGCCAGATAAGCCAAGAAGAGAGGTTCGCGACATGACGATTGAACGGATTACATTAATCGTGCTCGACAGCGTAGGCATCGGAGAGCTGCCGGACGCACCGGCCTTCGGCGATGCGAGCGCCCATACGCTCGGCCACATCGCGGAGCGGGTATCCGGCTTCGATCTGCCGGAGCTGCGCAAGCTCGGCCTCGCGCATATTGCGCCGATCGGCAGCTGGGAGGCGGATGGCGTTCCTGAGGCAGCCTACGGCAAAATGGCGGAAGTATCGGTCGGCAAAGACACGATGACCGGACATTGGGAGCTGGCGGGATTGCGAATTACCGTGCCCTTCCGTACATTCCCGGACGGATTCCCGGCGGAATTGATTGAGGCGTTCGAAGCCCGCACGGGACGCAAGGTAATCGGCAACAAGCCTGCAAGCGGCACGGAAATATTGGACGAGCTGGGGCAGGAACAGATGGAGACCGGCGCTTGGATCGTCTACACGTCGGCGGACAGCGTCTTCCAGCTCGCGGCGCATGAAGACGTCATCCCGCTGGAAGAGCTGTACCGCGCATGCGAGATTGCCCGCGAGCTGACGCTCGTGGAGCCGTATGCCGTGGGCCGCGTGATCGCAAGGCCTTACACCGGCGAGCCGGGGGCGTTCAAGCGGACGCCGAATCGGCATGATTATGCAGTCAGTCCGCCTGCGCGGACCGTGCTCTCCGAGCTGTCGGATGCCGGGCTGGACGTACTGTCGGTGGGCAAGATCAACGATATTTTTAGCGGGGAAGGCATTACGGCCTCGTATCCGACGAAGAGCAATGAGGACGGAATCGCGCGCACCATCGAGCTGATGGGGACCGCATTCCGCGGCTTGCTGTTCACGAACCTCGTCGATTTCGATTCGCTCTATGGCCATCGCCGCGATCCGGAGGGCTATGCCGGGGCACTTGAGGTGTTCGACCGCGCCGTACCCGAGCTGAAGCGCAGAACGGGCGAGAACGGGCTGCTCATCTTAACGGCCGATCATGGCAATGATCCGATCCACGCGGGAACGGATCATACGCGCGAATACGTGCCGCTGCTCGTCTATTCGCCTGCGATTGCGCCAGGCAAGGCGCTCGGCATTCGCGCGACCTTCGCCGATGTGGCCGCCACGATCGCCGAAGCGTTCGGCGTGACGCCGCCAAGCAATGGGACGAGCTTCCTGGCAGAACTCGCGATACTTAATTCCAATAACTAATCACGCAGGAGGAATAACGGAATGAATCAGCTGACAAGCGCACAGATCCGCGAAGCCGCGGCATATATTCAAGGACAAGCGGGAGGGGCGGCTCCCGAGATCGGCCTGATCATGGGATCGGGTCTAGGCATTCTGGGCGATCACGTGACGGACGCTGCGGTCATCCCTTACGGCGATATTCCGCACTTCCCGCTATCGACGGTCGAAGGCCATGCGGGCGAGCTGTTGATCGGGCAGCTCGGGGGCAGGACCGTCGCCATGATGCGCGGCCGCTTCCATATGTACGAAGGCTACGGGCCGGAGCTCACGGCATTCCCGGTGCGCGTCATGAAGGCGCTGGGCGTTCGCACGCTGGTCGTCACGAATGCGGCAGGCGGCATTAATACGTCTTACGAGCCGGGCGACCTGATGCTCATCTCCGACCATATTAACCTCACCGGACGCAATCCGCTGATCGGTCCGAACGATAATGAGCTAGGCGTTCGGTTCCCGGATATGTCGGAGGGCTACAGCAAGCGGCTGCGCGCGCTCGCGAAGCAGACCGCCGAATCGCAAGGCTTCGCGCTCCGCGAGGGCGTCTATGTCGGCGTCCTAGGACCTTCTTACGAGACGCCGGCCGAAATCCGCATGATGCGCACGATGGGCGCCGATGCCGTAGGCATGTCTACCGTCGCAGAAGTCATTGCGGCTAGACATTCCGGCATCGAGGTGCTCGGCATCTCCTGCATCAGCAACATGGCATCGGGCATCCTGGACCAACCGTTGTCCCACGAAGAGGTGATGGAGACGACCGAGCGTGTCAAGTCCCGTTTTCTCGGGCTCGTGCTCGGCGTAATCCCGATTCTCTAGTCGATCGAGGTGTTGAAAATTTGTAACGATTGGCTCGACTAGAAGCGACAATCTTTGCTCCCTCGACCGCGTATAATTCGGTTATCACGAGGAGGCGGAGTTGTAGAAATGGACAAGCAATTGCTGCAGCAGGTCGAAAGGCTGCGTACCAAACTGAATGCAGCCGCGACAATCAGACAAAATCATCTCCATCGCGAGGTGCTTCACTTGAGCGAGTCGCTAGACGAGCTGATTCTGCAGGTACAAGTGCAAAAATGGGCGAAAACCAAACGAAAAGAGCAAATATAGGAGGATGCCATGCGCGCGGTCGACATCATTCAACGGAAGCGAAACGGCGAGGAGCTGAGCGCGGCAGAAATCGATTATCTCATCAGCGGCTACAGTAATGGCGAAGTGCCCGATTACCAGATGTCCGCTTGGGCGATGGCGGTCTTTTTTCGCGGGATGAGCAGCAGCGAGACGGCGGAGCTGACGATGGCCATGGCTCGATCAGGCGATCAGCTCGACCTATCGGCCATCGCAGGCATTAAGGTAGACAAGCACTCGACGGGCGGCGTAGGCGACAAGACGACCTTGATCGTTACGCCGCTGGTCGCATCGATCGGCGTACCCGTGGCGAAGATGTCCGGCAGGGGCTTGGGACATACCGGCGGAACGGTCGACAAGCTCGAATCGATCCCAGGGTTCCGCACGGAGCTGCCGATCGACGATTTCTTCCGGCAAGTGAACGAGATCGGCATCGCCGTAGTCGGACAGAGCGGCGACATGACGCCGGCCGACAAGAAGCTGTACGGGCTGCGGGACGTCACGGCAACGGTCGAATCCGTGCCGCTGATCGCGAGCTCGATCATGAGCAAGAAGATCGCGGCAGGCGCGGATGCGATCGTGCTTGACGTGAAGGCAGGCGGCGGCGCCTTCATGAAGACGGTGGAGGATGCCGAGCGGCTGGCGGCGGCGATGGTCGCGATCGGAACGGAGACAGGCAGAGCGACGTCTGCCGTCATTAGTGACATGGACCAGCCGCTCGGCTACGCGATCGGCAATGCGCTTGAGGTTACCGAAGCGATCACAACGCTGCAGGGACAAGGTCCCGAAGACTTGACGGAGCTGTGCTTGACGCTGGCATCGCATATGACGGTGCTGGGCGGCAAGGCCGCGACGACCGCAGAGGCTAGGGCGATGCTGGAGCACAGCTTGAACACCGGCGCGGCGCTCGCGAAATTCCGCGAATTCGTCGCAGCCCAGGGAGGAGACCCTGCGGCGATCGATGACCCGTCGAAGCTGCCGCAGGCACCTGTCGTCATCGACGTGAAGGCGCAGGCGGGCGGCGTCGTGGCGCGGATCGATGCGGAGCGGCTCGGGATCGCGGCGATGCTGCTTGGCGCGGGCCGCGCGACGAAGGAAGCATCGATCGACTATGCGGTCGGCATCAAGCTTGCGAAGAAGATCGGCGAACCCGTGCAAGCCGGGGACGTGATCGCGAGGCTGTACGCGGCTCGGGAGAGCGATGCGGAGGCGGCCGTCAGCGAGCAGGTACGATCGGCGATCGCGATCGGAAGCGCTGCGCCGGCCGAGCGTCCGCTCGTGCTGTCGATCGTTACGAAGGACGGCATCGAGCGGTTCGAACCGGCAGCGGAATAGCGCAAGATAGCATAATCGAATAAGGAACCAAGCAAGGCTGTCACGGAACTGCGACAGCCTTGCTTGGTTTTTTGCTGTTTTTGCTCTCCCTTGGAATAACTTCCCTTCCGGCAGGCGATAATGGAACAAAGAAGCTAGCCATTCTGCGGCCAGCCCGCATATGACATTATCAGGAGGGGACCAGAAGTGAAGAAGCTTACAAGATGGAGAAACGTTACCCTGCTCGCGCTGGCGATTATGCTTGCGGCGCCTGCAGCCGCATTCGGACAACAAGAGGAGCCTGGCGGCCTGCCGGTGCCGGCGCAAGCAGACGGCGGCACAGATCTCGCGCCGAACAGCCGATCCGCCATTCTGATGGATGCGGACAGCGGCACGATCATTTACGAGAAGAACAGCCATGATAAGCTGCCGCCTGCGAGCATCACGAAGATCATGACGATGGTGCTGATCATGGAGGCGCTGGACGAAGGCCGCATCAAGCTGACGGACAAAGTATCGACGAGCGAATACGCAGCCTCGATGGGCGGCTCGCAGATTTTCCTCGAGCCCGGCGAAGAGATGACCGTGCAGGACATGCTGAAGGGAATCGCGCTGGCATCCGGCAACGATGCTTCCGTGGCGATGGCCGAGAAGCTGGCGGGCACCGAGCAGGAGTTCGTGCGGATGATGAACGATAAGGCGAAGCAGCTCGGCCTGAAGAATACCCATTTCGTCAATCCGAACGGCTTGCCTGCCGCAGACCACTACACGTCTGCGCATGACATCGCGATCATGTCCAAGGAGCTCCTCAAACATCGCGAAATCACCCAATATACGGGTCTCTACCAAGACTATCTCCGCAAGGATTCGGATAAGCCGTTCTGGCTCGTCAACACGAACAAGCTGGTCCGGTTTTACAGCGGCGCAGACGGCCTCAAGACCGGCTATACGAGCGAAGCGAAATTCTGTCTGTCCGCGACGGCGATGCGAGACGGCTTCCGCATCATTGCGGTCGTCATGGGCGAACCC
>JAEWJS010000113.1 GCA_023386495.1 Bacillota bacterium
GCATATTCCCTATGCAGGCAGGAAACAATAGGGAAAATCGGTTAATAGGGGAGATCCTGATGATGGGATTCAGCCTTTGGAAACGAATCAAGAAACGGCTGCAGCAGGGCAGGAAGCCGGCGCTGCGGCTGGGGTTGCTGCTAGCGGCCGCCACGGCCGCGTCCGGTGCGTCCGCGTACGGGATCTGCAGCGCCGCGCCGAGCCTGATCGAGACGCTGGAGTCGGCCGAAGCTCCGTTATCCGTCGAGCTGAGAAGGGTCTATCTATGCGGCGAAGAGGTGCAGCAGCTAGGCAGGATGAACGCGAAGCAGACGATTCGGCTGATGCAGCGTCATCCCGAGTGGACCGGACACCTGTCGCCGAGCGGGACGGTCGTGCTCGTGGAACAGATCGACGACCTGTCGCCGGCCTGCAAGGAAAGCGCGGTATTCGGCATCGATCATGAAGGCCGGCTGTCGTTGTTCGACGGCCCGCCGGAGCGGCAGAAGGTGCTCCGCACGTTCTTCCAGCTCGATGTGCATTACATGGAGAGCAGCCTGCCGAAGGAGCGGATGGATGCGCTGCTGCGCGGCATTCGCATCTCCGATGTGGACGAGCTGAACAGCATACTATCGACCTACAGCGATTATGCGCTGCCCGAACGACCGAGGCCGATGAAGCCGGCCTCGGTATCGTATTCCCGGTAAGAGAGACTATGTTCCCATGGTCTCTCTTATTTTTTTGGGGACACAACACATGTTCTCATAGGTGCGAACATTTGCTATAATGGGGGGAAGCTTACAAGGCTGTTTATGGGACGGGAGCGATAATCTTGCGTATTCTAGGAATCGATCCCGGCATTGCGATTGTTGGGTTCGGGTTTATCGACAAGATCGGGCACCGGCTGGTGCCCGTTCAATATGGCTGCGTGGAGACGGAAGCCGGCACGCCGCATCCGACGCGGCTGCAGCAGGTGTACGATTCGGTAGGTTCGCTGATGGATAAGTACAAGCCGGATGCCGTTGCCGTGGAGAAGCTGTTCTTCAACCGGAACGTCACGACGGCGTTCACGGTCGGAGAAGCGCGCGGCGTCATGCTGCTGGCAGCCGTCCAGCGCGGAATAGCCATCGCGGAATATACGCCGATGCAAGTCAAGCAAGCGATCGTCGGCTACGGCAAGGCAGAGAAGCGGCAAGTGCAAGAGATGGTGAAGATGTTCTTGAAGCTGACGGCCGTGCCTAAGCCGGACGACGTGGCAGACGCGCTCGCAATCGCCGTCTGCCATGCGCATTCCGCCGTCATGCTGCAGAAGACGAACGGAGCGATGCGGCCATGATCGATTATATTAAGGGCAAGGTTGCCCATCTGGAGAGCGAATATATCGTTGTCGACGTGCGCGACATCGGATATCAGGTGTTCACGCCGAATCCGTATGCATTTGCGGCGAGCGAAGAAGCGATCACGGTCTATACGCATCACCATGTCCGCGAAGACGCGACGCTGCTGTACGGCTTCGCGACGCGCGAGGAGCAGCGGATGTTCCGCAAGCTGCTCGACGTGTCCGGCATCGGACCGCGGGTCGCGCTTGGCGTACTGGCAGGCGCGAAGCCGGAGGCGATCTTCGCCGCCATTCAACAGGAGAACGTCAATTTCTTGACGAAGCTTCCGGGGATCGGGCGCAAGACGGCACAGCGCATGATATTGGACTTGAAGGACAAGCTGGATGCAGATGCAGCCGGCTTCGGAGCCGCCGCAGGGCTAGCGCTGGGCGACATGCCGGCTGGCCTCGGCGGACAAGGGGAAGGTACCGCTTGGCCCGAGGCGCGCGAAGCGCTGGCTGCGCTGGGGTATACGACGGCGGAGCTCGATCGGGCTTGGCAGGCGCTCGGTCAGGCGACGGAGCCCGGCGAGACGGTCGACGTGTTGATGAAGCGGGCGCTGCAGCAGCTGTTTAAAGGGTGAATGGGGAGGTGCCGAGAGACATGGATGATCGAATCATATCGGCCAATCTCATGATGGAGGACCAAGCGGTAGAGCTGAGCCTCCGGCCGCGATACCTGGCGGAATATATCGGGCAATCGCAAGTGAAAGAGAATTTGAAGGTGTATATCGAAGCGGCCAAGCTGCGCAAGGAAGCGCTCGATCACGTGCTTCTGTACGGTCCGCCCGGACTGGGGAAGACGACGCTGTCCAACATCATCGCGAACGAGCTGGGCGTCAACATGCGCACGACCTCCGGTCCTGCGATCGAACGGCCCGGCGATCTTGCGGCGATTCTGACGAACCTGCAGGAAGGCGACGTGCTGTTCATCGACGAGATCCATCGGCTCCATCGAACGGTCGAAGAAGTGCTGTATCCGGCGATGGAGGACTTCGCCCTGGACATCATGATCGGCAAGGGGCCTAGCGCGCGCTCGGTGCGGCTGGATCTGCCGCCGTTCACGCTGGTCGGCGCGACGACTCGGGCCGGACTGCTGTCTTCGCCGCTGCGCGATCGGTTCGGCGTCATGAGCCGGCTGGAGTTCTACCAAGTCGATGAGCTGGCATTCATCGTATCGCGCTCAGCCGAAATACTCGGCGTAGAGATGATCGGCGAAGCGGCGGACGAGATCGCGATGCGTTCCCGGGGGACGCCGCGGATCGCGAACCGGCTGTTGAAAAGGGTACGCGATTTTGCGCAAGTGCGCGGGGACGGGGTCATTACGTATGATCTGGCGAAGTATGCGCTGGAGCTCATTCAAGTCGATCCGAAGGGGCTCGACCAGATCGATCACAAGATGCTGCGCGCGATGATCGGCAGCTTCCGCGGCGGACCGGTCGGACTGGATACGATCGCCGCTACGATCGGGGAAGAGAGCCAGACGATCGAGGACGTGTACGAGCCGTATCTGATGCAGATCGGCTTCCTGCAGCGGACGCCGCGCGGACGCGTCGTGACGCCGCTCGCATACCGCCACCTCGGTCTGCCCGATCCGTCGTCGCCTGACGCGTCCGGCGAGGACAGCGGGCCTGTGTTGTTCTGACAAGCGCTGCCTGCCATAGGCTTCGCGATCACGACAGGATGGGGAGCGAGTGCGATGAACGAGGTGCTGTACGTGTTATACGACCGGGATTGCGTCATGTGCACGGCAACGGTGGACAAGCTGCGAACGATGCGGATGCCGCGGGCAGAGCTAAGGTACATACCGCTTCAGGAGCTGGAGTCGGAATCGCCGCCCGACGTTCCGGGTCGTTCCGCCTTGCGGATCGCAGAATTATATGACAAGCTGCATGTGGTAGACGGCAACGGACGCGTATTCGCCGGAGCCGACGGCGTCGTGCGGATTATGCGGACGCTGCCTTCGCTGCGTTGGCTGGCGTGGTGCTACGCCATTCCGGGCGCCCGCGTGGCTGCAGACGCGCTCTACCGCTATGTCGCGAGACGAAGATACGACTGGTTCGGCAGGGCAGATGAAGGCTGCGCGAACGGTGCTTGCGCGATTCCCGCCAAGCCGCATGCCAGCAAGGGGAGGAAGGAACAGGAATGAGAAGATTCATCGCCCTCGTAACGGCGCTTATGATATTCGCTTCGATTGCCGCCGTATGGCCGTCACATGCAGCAGTCCCTTCGCTCGATCGGATTCGGGTCGCGATTTTCCTGCAGCTGCCCGGCAAGTATCAGTTGAACACCGCAGCAGCAACGCTGAGCGCGGCAAGCGGACTCGCGATCGGGCTTCGCGAGCCGGAGGGCCTGCTGCCGCTTGCGGCGGCTGCTCCGGGCGAATCGGTCCGGTTCACATTGGATGATTATAGAGTCAAGCTGCTCGAGACGGCGGACTTGAATGCAGCGACCGCTGCATTCAAGCGGGTGCAGGCAGCAGGCGGTGCCGGCTTCCTGACTTCGCTCGCGAAGGGCGGCAAGACGATCTACCAAGTCACGGAAGGCTCGTATCCATCGGTTGCGGAGGCGCAGGCTGGCATGGCCAAATGGACCAAGGATGCTGCGCTCGTCGGCCTGCTGGGCGGTTCCAAGCCTTCCTTGGCAGGGCCGCATCGGCTAGAGACGCCGCCGTATGCGACACTCGAGGAGGCACAGCAGACCGTCCGTGCGTTCGGCGATGCGGGCATCGAGGCTTATGCGGCGATCAAGCCGCCTCTGCAGGCTGGTCAACAAGTTAGGTATACCGCGCAGGTAGGAGCGGCTGCCGACGAAGCGGGGCTCGCCCTGCTGAAGGCTGCGGCCTCCAAGGTGCCTGCAGGCAGCGCTCTGGCGCCGCTCAATGCCAGCGAACCATACTTGCTGATTCGAGACGATCATACCGTAACGCAATCGAAGACTGCCGACAGACAGTATTCGCTGCCTTCAGGCGGGACGGCTAAGGTCTGGGTAGCTCCGGCAGGCGAAGAAGGCATTAAGCTTGTGGAGCGGTACAACCGTACTTATCGCGGAAGCTTCGAACTGACGGCCTTCAATAAGAAGCTGGCCGTCGTGAACGAGCTTCCGTTCGAGCAATACCTCTATTCGGTCGTCGGCGCTGAGATGCCGGCATCGTGGCCGGCGGAGGCGCTTAAATCCCAAGCGGTAGCGGCTCGGAGCTATGCGCTGCACAAAGGGTTCGGATTCCAAATCGCGCATGTCGTCGACACGACGCTGAGCCAGGCATACGGGGGCATCGGCTCGGAGAAGCCAGCCACGATCGCGGCCGTCGATGCGACCGCCGGCGAGGTTGTCATGCATAACGGCCAAGTCGTCGAGGCGCTGTTCTCCTCCAATGCCGGCGGCGCGACCGCGGATCCCGCGGAAATATGGGGCACGAGCATTCCGTACCTCGGTAGCGTGCCTAGCCCTGACCAGATCGCGGAGAAGGGATTGTATGCTTGGTATCGGGTGGTGCTCCCGGACAGCCGTATCGGCTATATCCGGGAAGACCTGCTCGTACCTGCCGGGCTGAGCTCGGCAACGGGCAATGAGATCATGCTCGTGAAGGGCATGGGCGTCGCGGTCCGCCCGGTACCGCTCATTCAGAGCGATGTCGAACCGGTGGCGCGCGTGGATGACGGGACGCGGGTAGTCGTGTTGGAGAAGGTCGTGCAGAATAACGACATGTCTTGGGTCGCCGGGCCGTATACGCCGGAGGCGCTGGCTGCCTCGATCAAGGGCAAGCCGACTACGCCGATCAGCGAACCGGTCCGCACGGTCGAGATCGGGATGAAGGGCGAGTCCGGACGCGTAACCGAGGTGCTGATCAACGGCTCCAAGCTCACCGTTCGTACGCCGGATACGCTGCGCTCGGCGCTCGGCGGGCTGAAGAGCACGCGCTTCGATATCGATGAGACTGGGCGGCTCGCAGTGCTGGGGGTCGGCGGTACGGTTCGCGAGAAACCGGCCGACAGCGCGCCGGTCTACGCGATCGGCGCGGACGGGAAGACGAAGAAGCTCGATGCGCCTTCGTATTTCGTACTGAACGGCAACGGCGACGTGCGCGCGGCAACGCCGGAGCCGGCGTTCCGGTTCATGGGGACAGGCTACGGCCATGGCGTCGGGTTGTCGCAATGGGGAGCCAGGGCATTGGCTGACCAAGGGTATGATTACCAATCGATCCTGCAATACTATTACAAAAACGTGACCGTCGAGAAGGAATGACAGACCGCATATGAAGGTAGAGGAATTTGATTTTCAGCTCCCGGAGGAGCTGATCGCGCAGACGCCACTGGCCGATCGGACTGGCTCGCGACTGCTTGCCGTGAATCGGTCGGACGGCACGCTGCGGCATGGCGCATTCACGGATTTGAAGCAATACTTGCGCGCGGGCGACACGCTCGTACTTAACGATACGCGTGTCCTCCCTGCCCGGCTGATCGGCGTGAAGCCCGATACGGGTGCCCGCGTGGAGCTGCTGCTGCTCAAGCAGTTAGAGGGCGGCCGCTGGGAGACGCTGGGGAAGCCGGCGAAGCGGCTGCGCGTCGGCACGGAGCTCTGGTTCGGCAGCGAAGCCGGCGGAGAGCCGCTGCTGCGCGCTGTCGTAACGGAGACGGGCGAGATGGGCGCGCGCGTCGTGGAATTTCGTTACGAAGGCATCTTCCAAGAGCTGCTGGACAAGCTGGGCGAGATGCCGCTTCCGCCGTACATCCATGAACGCCTATCGGATCGCGAACGCTATCAGACCGTCTACGCGAAGCACGAAGGTTCGGCCGCGGCACCGACAGCAGGGCTGCATTTTACGCCGGAATATCTCGACGAGCTGCGGGCGGCTGGCATTCGGACAGCGTTCCTGACGCTGCACGTAGGACTGGGCACCTTCCGCCCCATGTCGGCCGAGACGATCGAAGAGCATGTGATGCATGCCGAGTATTACGAGTTGGACGAGCAGAACGCGGAATTGATCCGCCGGACGAGGCAGGAGGGCGGCCGCGTCATCGCGGTCGGGACGACATCGGCACGAACGCTGGAGACGGTCGCAGGACGATACGGCGCAGACGGCATTCAAGCCTGCAGCGGGTGGACCGATATTTTCATCTATCCCGGTTACGAATTCCGCCTCGTGGATGCGCTCTTGACGAACTTCCACCTCCCCAAATCGACGCTCGTCATGCTGGTCAGCGCGCTGGCTGGCCGCGAGCTTACGCTGCAAGCTTACGCAGAAGCCGTCGAGCAGCGGTACCGCTTCTTCAGCTTCGGCGACGCCATGTTTATTTATTAAGAAAATTACGTAGTAAATATAAATGTTAACTTGTCAGCACCGAGAAGGTTGAACGATAGTAGAAAATGAGGAGCGGAGTGTAGTCAAAGCTACATGAGCACCGGAAGTTTCGCTAGCGTTCAAGATTCGACGCCGAATAAGCTACGAAGCAATACTTCGTGATCACAAGTTAACCCTTAGGACGTGTGAGATAATTGACAGCTATTAGATATGAACTGATTAAGGTATGTAAACAATCGGGAGCCAGACTGGGCAGAGTCCATACGCCGCACGGCGTGATCGAGACGCCATGCTTCATGCCGGTAGGCACGCAGGCTACCGTGAAGACGATGAGCCCCGAGGAACTGAAGGATATGGACGCTCGGATCATTCTGAGCAACACCTACCATCTCTTCCTCCGTCCCGGCCATAAGCTGATTGAGCAAGCGGGCGGCCTGCACAAGTTCATGAACTGGGACCGCGCAATTTTGACCGACAGCGGAGGCTTCCAGGTGTTCAGCCTGAGCGATATGCGCAAAATTACGGAAGAAGGCGTCGAGTTCCGCTCGCATCTGAACGGCGATAAGCTGTTCTTGTCGCCTGAGAAGGCCATGGAAATCCAGAATTCGCTCGGCTCCGATATCATGATGGCATTCGACGAATGTCCGCCTTACCCGGCGGAGTTCGAATACGTGAAAAATTCGATCGAACGGACCACGCGCTGGGCTGAGAGATGCCTGGCCGCCCATGAACGGCCGGACGTGCAAGGCTTGTTCGCGATCGTACAGGGCGGGGGTTACAAAGAGCTGCGCGAACAGAGCGCGCGTGATTTGACTTCCATGGATTTCCCGGGGTATGCTATTGGTGGACTGAGCGTAGGAGAACCGAAGCCGGTCATGTACGAGGTGTTGGACTATACGGTTCCGCTCCTGCCGGCAGCTAAGCCTAGGTATCTCATGGGTGTCGGATCGCCGGATGCATTGATCGAAGGCTCGATCCGCGGCATCGACATGTTCGATTGCGTACTGCCGACTCGCATCGCGCGGAACGGTACGCTGATGACGAGCGAAGGCCGGCTGGTCGTGCGCAACGCGAAGCACGCCGAAGACTTCGGTCCGCTTGACCCGGCATGCGACTGCTATACATGCAAGAACTATTCTCGGGCGTATATTCGCCATCTGCTCAAAGCGGACGAGACGTTCGGCATACGCCTGACTACTTATCACAATCTGCATTTCCTGCTACAGCTCATGCGGGACGTACGCCAAGCGATCATGGAAGATCGTCTGCTGGATTTCCGGGACGATTTCTTCGCGAAGTACGGCCTGAATGATAATGACAAAGGCTTCTGAAAGGGGGAATTACAATGTGGCTTGCAAATGGTGATGGAGGCGGTAACTTAGTCGGCATGATTTTGCCTTTCGTGCTGATGTTCGCGGTCTTTTATTTCCTATTGATCCGTCCGCAGCAGAAGAAGACGAAGACGCGCAACCTGATGCTCAGTCAATTGAAGAAGGGCGATAAGGTTACGACGATCGGCGGTTTACACGGCACGATCGCCGAGATTGCCGACGATACGATCGTGCTTCGCGTGAACGACACGACGAAGATGACGTTCGAACGCAGCGCGATCAACAATGTCGTCCAGTCCGCGCCTTCCGCAGAATAGCGGAACCATACATAGACGATAGTGCCGATTGGCATGTCTAGCGAAGAGGAACTGCCCCGCGAGTCGTTATCGACTTCGGGGCAGTTCCTTTTACCTATTCGCGAATATTACCCGGGTAATTAATTGCCGCCGCCTGCCGATGCAAGACGCCTGAGCATGCGTTCGGAGGGAACCTGCAGCGACAGCCGGATACCAGCATGCGCTGCGAATAGACCGAGCGCGATCCCGCCGGCCATATCGAGGAACCAGTGGATCCCGAGGTAGAAGATCGAGAAAATGATGGTCACCGCGCAGCCCGAGCACAGCCATGCCCATCTCGCGTTGTCCGAACGCAGCGCCAGCACGGCGAGCGTTACCGATATCGATGTATGTAAGCTCGGGAAGCAGTTGTCGATACCGGACAAGAGCCGATATTCACTCTCGAATCGCGGGAACACATCGAGCAGCCGGAGCTGGACGGCCGGATCGTTAACCCATACTTCGTTCACTGGGAAGAAGAGAAAGAACGGGATGGCGATGCCGTAATTCAGCATGATCGCATAGCATGTCGCGTAGTAGAGGCGCCGATCCGTCCGGCTCCCGTATAAGATAAGGGATGCGACAAGCAGCGAGTGGAACACCACAAGGTACATATAGGACAGGCCTTCCGTCAGCCAAGAGAATTGCAGCGACTCCTGAATCCACCCGACGAACCCGCGATCCCAAGCTTGAAACTGCTGCGTATAATCGGCAGACGCCGTCAGCAGCGATTCGAATCGGAGCTCCAGCTTATTGAGCAGCAGAATGGCGATAAGCGCTGCGAAATGTGCCGAGAACATCGCGGAGCAAGCCAGGTTTTTAACGAATTGCCCAACTGTAGTCAAGGGGATGCCGCGTGTCCCGAAGCCGACGAGCAGCAGGGTCGTCAAGACGGACAGCCAGGCGACGGTTGTCATGGAATGAAACGTTAGCATGGCTCCTCCTCGCATCTATCATGGTGTCCCGTTAGTATGGCACAAAAAGAGCCGCTTGAATCAAGCGGCTCTTGCTAGGCGGCCTGCGGCATCTACGGGCAAGGCGTAGTTAACTTCTCGTGCCGACGCCGAACATGCCGCCGACCGCGCCGGCGGCCGAAGTGACGCCCAAGAGAGACAGCGTCGACCATGCAAGCGGGGCATCGGCCGCCAGAAACCCGATCAACAGAATGATCACGGCGTACACGGCACCAAGAATGATGCCGTAGTACCATCCTTTCCTTGCCGATCGCCTGCCTGAAGAAAATCCACCCGCGAGCGCTGCCAATCCGTGCACGCTCATCGCGAGCCCGGGCAGCGAGCCCTCTTGCAGACTGCTGAACCGCAGAAGCATCGAGAGCAGCAGCGCTCCTGCACCTAGCCAAATAATTGCGACGAACAGCCCGCCGAACAGCGGTGAACTCGGTCTTACGTGCGCCACGGATTTCATCGGTCGAATCACGAACAACGCCTCCTTAATTGATGATCGAAATCATGAATGCGCCAAGCAGAAGCATGCTGCTTATCCACTCCCTGTTTGTACACCTTATGCCCTGTCCTGCATTTTAGAACTTTCCCAGCATTTGAACCGCATGGCATGCGATATGGGCGGCTACACTAGCTTTGCGTATCTCGACAGGGTGCACAGGCTCATGCGCCCGGACGCGAAGGGAGCGATAGCTGTGGACATAGGGAGCCTGCTGCTTCGAACGGTCGTGACGTACTTTCTGGTCTTTACGGTGATGAGGCTGATGGGCAAGCGGGAGATCGGCAAGATGTCCGTATTCGACCTCGTCATCTCGATCGTCATCGCCGAAATCGCCGTATTCTTGATCGATGACCCGTCTCGAAGCTACTGGCATGCCGTCATTCCTATGGTGACGCTGATGGTGATGCAGATCGTCATCGCGCTCATAACGATGCGCTTCAGGGGGCTTCGGCTGTTCTTCGACGGCAAGCCGACCATCATAATAGCGAAGGGTAAGCTCAATCGCGAAGCGATGCGTAAGCAGCGATACAACCTGGATGACCTCATGCTTCAGCTGCGAGAGAATAAAATCGCATCCGTCGGGGATGTGGAGTTCGCGATTCTGGAGACGAGCGGGAAGCTGTCCGTCGTGCCGAAGGAGAAGAAGCCATCGCGCGCAACCGACTCGATGGCACGACTCGCGCAGCAGGACGGCTATCATCAGACGCATGGCGAGGACCGATTGGCTTTTCCGCCGCGGTACCGATTCGAGATTCTGCCGATTCCGCTGATCATGGATGGCAAGGTGCAGGACGAAAATTTGGAGAAGCTGGGCAAGACGAGATTCTGGCTGAAGAACGAGCTGCAAGCCAAATCGGTCAGCGACTTCAAGGATGTATTCTTATGCACGATCGACCACAAGGGCAAGCTTTATGTCGACAGCGATAGACGCAAGCCGAAATCATGATCGGGCGGGTACGGCTGCCTCATGCATGGCTTCGGCTTTCTGCCGTCTATGCGACTACTTGAACAGCTTGCCGACAATCGGGAGACGCATGACGTCATGCCGATCGATGACGCGCATCAGTACCATGAGAATCAAATAGACGATCATGCCCAGAAGACAGGCGAGCGAGAGGTTATGCCATTCCTTCGGCAGCGCAAGGTGATTCATCAGGAAGAGGGCAGCGGCGCCCATGATCAGCATGGCCCCGCCGACCTTCGCGAAGTCCGGCATTTGCATTCGGAAGCCGACGGCCCGCCGGACGGCGATCCAATGGAGCAGCGTAACCAGCACGATATTAATATTGATGGCGATGAGCGCGCCTTGAATGCCGAGCCCCGGCTGTGAAGCCAATTGCACGATCAGCACGAGCTTGACCGCTGCCCCGACGAACGTGTTCATCAGTGCCGTCCCCGGCTTATCGAGCGCTTGAAGCGCGGCTTGCAGAGGCGCTTGCAAGTAGATGAACAACGCGATCGGCGCCATCATCTGCAGCATCGGGGCGATCTCTACATGGTTGTACAGAATGCGGCAGATCGGCTCGGCGAACAAGTACATAATAACGGCAAACGGAGCGCCGGATACGAGCGCGAGCCGCATCGATTGGTGCAGCCGCTTATGGATGAGGGCGTTATCCCCCTTAGCGGCAGCCTCCGACAAAGATGGCACGAGCGAAACGGCGAGCGAGTACGTCAGGGCGGTCGGCAGCAAGACGATGGGGATGATCATCCCTTGGAGCGCGCCGTATTGGGCCGTCGCGATCGCCGTGACGATGCCGGCAGCGGCCAAGCTGCGCGCGATGAAGATCGATTCGAGCAGGTAAGACAGGGAACCGACTAACCGGCTTCCCGTGACGGGAATCGACAGGCCGAGAAGCTTGCGCAGCGCGGATGTCTCGGGAGTCGGTTCGACGGGTGAAGCAGCTTCAGGCGTTGCATCAGGCTCGTGCTCGTGCTCGAGCGCGGGCGCATTGTGCGCATGCAACGCTTCACGGCGCTGATCGGTGCGGAATTGCCAGTATAGTACGCCCAATCCGAACAGCTCGCCCGTTACGACGCCGAGCATCGCGCCGGCGGCCGCCCACTCCAAGCCATACGGCAGCAGCCGATAAGCAAAGAAGAGGACGAAGACGATGCGGACCAGCGTTTCTACCGTCTGCGACAGCGCGGTCGGGATCATGTTCTGCCGCCCTTGGAAGTAGCCGCGCAGCACGGACGATACGGCAGCAATGAGCAGAATCGGGATCATGCACAGGAAGGTGTAATAGACTCTGGAATCGGGCAGCACATTTGTCGTGATCCAGCGCGCAAGGAGCAGCGCCGCGACGGTGAACAGCAAGGCCAGCAGCACGGTAAGGCCCATCGCGGTGCGGAAAATTTTCTTCTCCGCCTCGCGATCGCCGAGCGAACGGGCTTCGGCGACCCACTTGGCAACCGCTAGCGGTATGCCGCCGGTCACGATCGTGATCAAGACGATCATGAAGGGATAACCAAGCTGGTACAGCCCGACGCCCTCGGCGCCGATGATGCGCGGCAATGCGATCCGCGGGATGAATCCGAGAATGCGGTTAAGGATCCCGGCGGCCAGCAGGATCATGGCGCCTTTGATGAAGGTTTGCTTGGTCAATCGCGTTCCCTCTTCTCTATTCGCATAGTAAAGGACTTGCCCTATTACATTCATATGCTGCCTGTCCCGCGGCATGACTGATGTTCGCGTGCAGGCACAAAAGAAGGAACTCGGCGGCGAACGGCGAATAGAAGAGAGACAGCGACACAGAAAGCGAGGACGCCCGGATGACAGACGAGGAATTAAGCGAATTGATCGAATCGCTGTGCGAGAGCAAAGCGGAGGAATTCAGGATGATCGGTTACGAGCATGTATCCGGCAAGGAAATATGGCAGTGCGTCAGCGACAAATATATCAAAACCGGACAGCCTGCGCTTCATCAGATCGTGAATGACATTTTGTCGCTTAAAGTGACCCAATTCATGAACTTCATGACGCTGAGCGCTTATCGAGGAACCCATTTCTAATGGATGGGCTCTTTTTTTTGCGTGCGGGAATGCGGCGTTGATTCGACCTTGTACGCGACAGATTTTGACTCAAAAAACATGCACCGCTATAATGGGACTATTGAGAACTTAAGGGGGCTTATTCCGGTTTATGAACAAGTTACTGGCTTTTGTGCTGATCGTTGTCGTCACTCTCGGCACGATCGCTTTTACGACACCAGCGTTACTGGACAAGGTTAGGCTCGGCCTCGACCTGAAGGGCGGGTTCGAAATTCTGTACGAAGCCGAGCCTTTGACGCCTGGAGGCGAAGTGACGCGCGATGCGCTGAACGAGACGGCTCGAAGCGTCATGGAGCGGGCGAATGCGACAGGCGTTGCTGAGCCTGAGGTTACGCCGGAAGGATCGAACCGAATTCGGGTTAAGATTCCCGGCGTGACGAACGAGGAAGAGGTTCGCAAAATCCTGCAAGAACCGGCATCGTTGACGTTCCGCAGTACGCGAGGCTGCGAGACGGGAACAGGCTTCTGCAAGGTGGAGCTGCTCGGCACGGACTTCAAAGAAGGCGGCGCAACGATCTATCAGAACGAAATGGGCGGCTGGGAGATTTCGATCTCGCTCAAGAGCGCTGCCAAGTTCGGCGAGGTGACGCGCGAAGTGTCGAAGCTGCCGGACAACCGGCTGGCCATCTACCTGAACGAGACCGAATTGTCGGCGCCGACCGTCCATAACGAAATTCCGAGCGATGTCGCTTCCATTACGGGCAATTACACCCGTGCGGAAGCCAAGCAGATCGCGGACACGATCAATCTCGGCGCGCTTCCGCTTAAGCTGGTAGAGAAATATACGCAGAGCGTGGGGGCAACGTTGGGCAAGCAGTCGCTCGACAAGACGGTATTCGCAGGCATGCTCGGCGGTCTGTTCGTCCTGTTGTTCATGCTCGTCGTCTATAGGCTGCCGGGCTTCGTGGCGGTCATCTCGCTTGCGCTGAATACATGGCTCGTTCTGCTCGGCTTCGTTGCCATGAATGCGACGATTACCCTGCCGGGTATTGCGGCGCTTATTCTCGGGCTCGGAATGGCGGTTGACGCCAACATCATCACGGCCGAACGGATCAAGGACGAGCTGCGCAGCGGCAAGAGCCTGTTGTCCTCCCTGAAGTCGGGCTCCAAGAACTCGTTCCGCACCATCATGGATGCCAATATTACGACCGCGCTTGCGGGCATGGTCATGTTCTTCTTCGGCAGCAGCTCGATTCGCGGCTTCGCGATCATGCTCTTGCTCGGCATCGTCGTCAGCTTGGTGGCCAATATGAGCTACTCGCGGATGTTGATCTACTTGCTCATTAAGAGCGGCCGCTTCCAGAACAAGAAGCTGTACGGTGTGAAGGAGAGTGAAGTAAGTGCGCTATAGTTTCAAGAACTTCGACTTTGTCGGCAAGAGCAAATATTTCTATACGTTCTCAGTCACGATTACGATATTAGGCATCATTATCCTCGGGGTAATGGGTCTGAATTACGGCGTCGACTTCCGTGCCGGCTCCAGCGTCGATATCGCGGTCACGAAGAACCTCGAAGCGCAGCACGACGAGATCGTTGCGCTCATCGAGAAAGAGGACCTGGGCAAGTACAACCTGTCGATCGGAACAGATCGCTTGACGATCCGGTTCGAAGAGATATTGAGCAATGATGAAGAATTAAAGCTCAAGACCGACTTCGCGGCGGCATTCGACCCGAATGCATCGATGGAGGTCAATACGGTCGATGTCGAGATTGCGCGCGAGATGCAGACGGACGCGCTGCTGGCTGTCGCGATCGCAAGTATCGGCATCGTCATCTTCGTTAGCATCCGCTTCGAGTGGCGATTCGCCCTTGCGGCGATCGTGGCGCTGCTCCATGACGCATTCATCGTCATCAGCGTATTCTCGATCCTGCGGCTTGAGGTCGATCTTACGTTCATCGTGGCCGTTCTGACAATTATCGGCTATTCGATCAACGACACAATCGTTATATTCGACCGAATCCGGGAGAACCTGCGTTTCGCGAAGATCAAGACGAAGGCCGACTTGGTCAAGCTGGTCAACGACAGCGTATCGCAGACGATGACGCGTTCGATTAATACGGTCGTAACGGTACTGTTCGCGGCGCTTGCCGTATTCATCTTCGGCGGCGAGTCGATTCGCATGTTCTCGCTTGCCATGGTCATCGGTCTGTTCGCGGGCGCCTATTCGACGATTTTCATTGCGAGTCCGCTCTGGCTGCTGCTGAAGAGCAAGGAGAAACCGAAGACGCCTGCCAAAACGCAGCCAACGGTCTAAGGCGCCGTTCTGAACGCTTAACGATTGCGGGAGGAGGAGAGCGCGCGTGGCGATAAATCGGAAGAAGCAGGAGCGGCTATTCTCGTCGGGACTGATGTTCTGGGGGAATACGTGCCTCGCGCTGATCAAGAGCGCGGCAGGCTGGCTGTCCGGAAGCACCGCGCTGCTGGCAGACGGCTGCCGCAGCGGCGGGGAAGCGATTCGCTGGTATGCTTCGCGCAGGGCGGCAAGCGGCAGCGGCGCAAGGCGTCCCGCCGGGGCGAGAAGCTTATCGGGCGGAGTATTGACACCAGGCGTGCTGTCCGCTATGCTCATGCTCCTGATCGGCGTCGAGCTTGGCCTGTTCACGATCCGCGAACTCGCCGTAGGCGGCAGTGATGCGCCGGCATGGTATGCGGCCGTTATTATCGCCGCGGCATGGCTGGCACGAATCGCGATGTCCAGCGATAACCGCATCGGCGATACGGTCTGTTCGGCGGTCGTGCTAGCCGGTACAGGCACGGCATGGCTGGGCGGGCGCATTGGCGAGACCGCGCTCTATTATGCGGATGAAGGTGCCGCCCTCTGGATTGCGGTCATGATCGCGAAGCAAGGCTACCGGCAGCTGGCAGCCGGCGTGAACGGCAGCCGTTCGGTTGACTTGTTCAGCGGGGATGCCTCGGAGCTGTCCGTAGCCGTGCAGCGCGTGGACGGCGTTATCGCGATCGAGCATCTGGAGGCGAAGGAGCAAGGCCACTATATCGCGGTAGAGCTTACGATCAGCGTGAATCCGCGCATCACGATCGCGGAAGGCCAAGACATTGCCCGCAAGGTCAAGGACCGGCTGCTGGAATCGTTCACGCACGTTACGGCTGTACAAGTGCATGTCGATCCCTATGACCCGGGCTACCCGTATAAATCGAACCACGATCCGAATCAGGATCATATGCCGACGCTGCTTCAGTAGCGTCGGCGGTTTTTTGCCGCTAAGACTTACGAGCCGAGGAGGAGCTGCGATGCTGAAACCGAATACCCGCTGGATCGTCGAGCAGCCGGACGAACGCCAGGAACGGCTCGCGGCTGGCCTGGCCCAAGAGCTGAAGCTGTCGCCGCTCGCCGCCAAGCTGCTCGTCAAGCGGGGCATGCACGATGCGGAGAGCGCGCGTGCATTCCTGCACGGCGGGGATGAGCTGCTTCATGACCCGTTCCTGCTGCTGGGCATGCGCGAAGCCGTCGAGCGCATTCGGCTTGCGGGCGAGCGCGGCGAGATGATCCGCATCTACGGCGATTACGATGCCGACGGCGTCTCGAGCACGGCCTTCATGACGCGATTGTTCGCGCAGCTAGGCTATCGCTTCGATCATTATGTGCCGCACCGGACGCTGGAAGGCTACGGCCTCAATAATGCGGCGATAGACAGCGCGGCGGCGGCCGGCGTGAAGCTGATCGTGACGGTCGATAACGGCATCAGCGCCGTCGACCAGATCGCTCATGCCCGGGCAGCGGGCATCGACGTGGTCGTGACCGATCATCACGAGCCGCCTGAGGTGCTGCCAGAGGCCGTCGCGATCGTCAACCCGAAGCAGCCGGGCTGCCCTTACCCGTTCAAGGGATTGGCAGGCGTCGGCGTCGCGTTCAAGCTGGGACAGGCACTGCTCGGCCGTCCGCCTTACGAGTGGGTCGAGCTGGCCGCGCTCGGGACCGTGGCGGACCTTATGCCGCTCTTGGACGAGAATCGCATCATCGTGAAGCGAGGCTTGGAGCAGCTCCGGCAGAGCGGCAATAGCGGCTTCCGCGCGCTGGCACAGGTTGGGGGGATCGATCTCGCTTCCGCACAGGCGGAGACGATCGCCTTCGGCATGGCGCCGCGGGTGAACGCGGCAGGGCGGCTGGAGCATGCGAATCTCGCGGTACGGCTGCTCACCACGGACGATCCCCAAGAGGCGCTCGCCAGAGCCGAGGAGCTGGACGGGCTGAATCGCGAGCGGCAGAAGCTCGTGGACGCGATGGTGAAGGAAGCCGAAGAGGCCTGGCAGGCCAAGTGTCAAGCGCTGGCTGCGGCCGGCGAGGCTGCGCCTGACGTCATCGTCGTGGCGGGCAGAGGCTGGAACGTCGGGGTAGTCGGGATCGTGGCTTCCAAGCTGATCGAGCGTCATTACCGCCCGACCTTCGTGCTCGGGATCGATCCGGAGACTAGCATGTGCAAAGGCTCCGCACGATCAATCGAAGGCTTCGACCTGCATGCAGCCGTAACGGCTTGCAGCGATCTGCTAGATCACTTCGGCGGCCATCAGGCCGCGGCGGGCATGAGCCTGCCGGAGACGCGGCTCGCCGAATTCGAAGCGCGTCTCGTTCAGCTGGCGCGTGAGCGAATAACCGCTGAGGATCGAATCCGCAGCATGCAGGTCGATCTCGTCTGCAGCCCGGACGATGCGGATCTGGAGACGACGCGGCAGCTGGCGCTGCTCGAGCCCTTCGGCGTCGGCAACCCGCAGCCCAAGCTGCTGCTGCAGCGTGCCCCGCTAGCCGAGAAGCGGGCGATCGGCAAGGAGAGCAAGCATCTGAAGCTCGCAGTTGCTCGCGGCAGCGGGACGCTGGATGCGATCGGCTTCGGTCTGGGGGAGCTTGCTGACCGGCTGTCGGACGGCGCGAACGTCGACCTGGTCGGCGAACTGGCCGTCAATGAGTGGAACGGCAATCGCAAAGCACAACTGTTGGTGCGGGACATCGGCGTCTCGCATGTTCAATTTTTCGATAGGCGTGGCGCGCGGGATAAGCGGGGGGAAGCGGAGAAACTGCTGGCTGCGCTCAGTCGCCGGCCTGGCAGCGAACGGCCGCCTGCGGCGGTCATGCTGACGATGGACGCGGCGTGCCTTGAGGCCGCGGCTGCTGGCGAGGCTGAACCAGGAGGCGTGCAGGTGCTGCATTACGATTCGTGGTTCGAGGAAGCGTCGAATGACTGCGCCGTGCTTATCCTGCTGGACAAGCCCCCTTGTGCCGAGCGATTCGCGGACAAGCTGCGCCGCTGCGGGGCATTGGAGGCGATCCATGCGCTGTACGAGAGGCTGCGCCCGAGCGGACCGTTCCCTGCGCGCGAAGACTTCGGCCGCGTCTACCAAGCGCTTCGCCGGCTGGAACCCGCGAAGCTGCGCATCGGGACGGTCGAAACGGCGCTTGCCTCGGCAGGCTGGCCGCCGGCAACGCTCGGCATGATGCTCCGGGTGTTCGAGGAGCTGGAATTCCTCGCGATTCGCGATGATCGGGTCGAACTGTCGACAAGCCCCGCTAAGCGGGAGCTGACGGAGTCCCGGCACTATCAGGCAGCGCTGAAGGCGGCAGAGTCGGAACGCATATGGACGGCAAGCCCGCAGCAATGGACGGTATGGCTTGAGCACGCCGTGCGGTCTAGCTAGTCAATGCATCTATCAGCAAACAACAATATAAGGAGGAATCGTTCATGAATTTTAAAGACTATATCCGGGTCATCCCGGACTTTCCGCAGCCAGGCATTCGCTTCAAGGATATTACGACGCTGCTTAAGGATCCTGCGGCATACAAAGGTGCTATAGATGCGATTCATGCCGGCGTTGCGCACATGGATATCGATCTCGTCGCGGGACCTGAAGCGCGCGGCTTCGTCATAGGCGCTCCGCTGGCGCTGTCGCTTGGCAAGGGCTTCGTGCCGATCCGCAAGAGCGGCAAGCTGCCGGGCGAGACCGTAGAAGCTTCGTATGATCTGGAGTACGGCAAGGATAAGCTTGCCGTTCATAAGGATGCGGTGCTCGCCGGCCAGAAGGTGCTCATCGCGGACGATCTGCTGGCAACGGGCGGCACGATCGCGACGACGGTCAATCTGATCCAGAAGCTGGGCGGCGAAGTCGTCGGCGCGGCATTCCTGATCGAGCTCGGCTACTTGCCGGGCCGAGATAAGCTCGACGGCATCGAAGTTTTCTCGCTCGTCACGTACTAATCGAACGCTTCGACATGAGACCCCTGCTCCGCATCCTGCGGATTAGCAGGGGTTTGCTGCTCATGCATGGCCTGCCGCATCGGCCTGCAAGCGGCGATACGCCGCGCCGTGACGGGCTTCGCGGAGGTTGACGTGTGCATCACCTAGAGGCATAATGAGAGATAACTTATGATATGAAGCGTGGAAAGGGACTTACATGGGCATAGAGCAGCTACTCGAAAAAGCATCGACGTACCTCAAGGAATCGGATCTGGTACGCATACAGGAAGCTTATGATTTTGCGCATCAAGCGCATCACGGGCAGGTCCGCAAATCGGGCGAGCCCTATATTCAGCATCCTGTCGCGGTAGCCGAAATTCTGATCAACATGCAGATGGACGTGATCTCGGCGATCGCGGCCCTGCTGCATGACGTTGTCGAGGATACGACCGTGCCTCTTGAAGAGGTGCGCGTCCGCTTCGGCGACACCTGCGCGATGATCGTGGACGGTCTGACGAAGCTGGAGAAGATTCAATTCCGTTCCAAGGAAGAACAACAGAACGAGAATTATCGGAAAATGTTCGTCGCCATGGCGCAGGATATCCGCGTCATCCTCATCAAGCTGGCGGACCGGCTGCACAATATGCGTACGCTCAAGTTCCAATCCGAGGAAGCGCAGCGCAGAATCGCTTACGAGACGCTCGAGATTTTCTGCCCGATCGCACATCGCCTCGGCATGTCCGCAATCAAGTGGGAGATGGAAGATATTGCGCTCCGCTATCTGAACCCGCAGCAGTACTACCGGATCGCGAACCTGATGCAGAAGAAACGGACGGAACGCGAGAAGCACATCGAGGATGTCATCGACAAGATCCGCGAGAAAGTTGCGGAGATGGGCATCACCGGCGACATCTCCGGCCGACCGAAGCATATCTACAGCATCTATAAGAAGATGACCGACAAGAACAAGCAATTCAACGAGATCTATGATCTCCTGGCGATTCGGATCATCGTCGACAATATTAAGGACTGCTACGCCACGCTCGGCATTATCCATACGCTGTGGCGCCCGATGCCGGGACGATTCAAGGATTACATCGCGATGCCGAAGGCGAACATGTACCAGTCGCTTCATACGACGGTCATCGGCCCGAACGGCGAACCGACCGAGGTACAGATCCGCACATGGGACATGCATCGGACGAGCGAGTTCGGGATCGCGGCCCATTGGGCCTATAAGGAAGGCGGGTCCGGTCCGAACGGCAGCTTCGGCGAGAAGGTGAAGTGGTTCCATGAGATTCTCGAGCTGCAGCATGAAGCGCGTGACGCTTCCGAATTCATGGAATCGCTGAAGATGGACTTCTTCTCCGATCTCGTGTTCGTGTTCACTCCGAAGGGCGAGGTGTTTGAGCTGCCGGCCGGATCGGTGCCGCTCGACTTCGCCTATCGGATCCATACGGAGGTCGGCAACCGCACGATCGGCGCGAAGGTGAACGGCCGCATCGTCCCGCTCGACCATAAGCTGAAGACGGGCGATATCGTCGAAATTCTGACCTCGAAGCATTCGTACGGCCCGAGTCAGGATTGGATCAAGATTACGCAGTCCTCGCATGCGCGCACGAAGATCAAGCAATGGTTCAAGAAAGAGAAGCGCGAAGAGAACGTCGAGAAGGGCCGCGAATTGCTGGAGCGCGAGCTGAAGCGGCTCGGCCTGGAGCCGTCCGCATGGCTGCAGGAGGATAAGCTGCAGGAGGTTGCGACCAAGTATACGTTCAACGACGTGGAGGATATGCTGTCGGCCATCGGATTCGGCGGCATTACGGCAGCGCAGATCGTGACGCGGCTTACCGAGAGACTCCGCAAGGAGAACGAGGAAGCGAATCAGATCGAGCTGACCACCGTCGTCAAGGAAGTGAAGGCGCCGACCGTCGAGAAGAAGCGCCGCACGACGCAGGGAATCCGCGTCAAGGGCGTCGACAATATGCTCGTGCGATTCGCGCGCTGCTGCAATCCGGTGCCAGGCGACGAGATCGTGGGCTATATTACGCGCGGCCGCGGCGTGTCCGTGCATCGCACGGACTGCAATAACGTGCCGGCGACGGGCGATGACGAGGAAGCGGCACGCGTGATCGAGGTCGAATGGGAGCAGTCGATCGAGGCGAATTATGCAGTCGATATCGAGATTCGCGGACATAACCGCAACGGGCTGCTTAATGAGGTGCTGCAAGCCGTATCGGAGAGCAAGACGAACATTGCGGCCGTGTCCGGCCGTTCGGATAAGAATAAGCTGGCGCTTATTCATATGACGGTGTTGATCCGCAATATCGAGCATCTGGGCTCCGTGGTCGAACGGATCAAGCGGGTCAAGGATATTTATTCGGTGCAGCGGATCATGCAATAGGCAGTAGCGACAGGCAACAGGCAATAGGCACTAGGCTTAGGAAGGCAGTGAATCTAGCGTGAGAATCGTATTGCAGCGATGCGCCTCGGCCTCTGTGGCCGTGGAGGGCGACGTCATCGGACAGATCGGCCCCGGGCTGATGCTGCTCGTCGGCGTGACGCATGACGACGGAGAGCAGGACGCCAGATGGCTGGCGGACAAGATCGCGGGTCTTCGGATCTTCGAGGATGACGGCGGCAAGATGAATCTGTCCGTCATGGACGTAGGCGGCGCGGTGCTGTCGATCTCGCAGTTCACGCTGTACGGGAATTGCGGGAACGGGAAGCGCCCGAGCTTCACGGCTGCTGCCAGACCGGAGCTGGCGAAGCCGTTGTATGAAGCGTTCAACGGCATGCTGCGCGAGAAGGGACTGCAGGTCGAGACCGGAAGGTTCGGCGCCATGATGGCGGTCAGTCTCGTGAACGACGGGCCGGTCACGCTCGTGCTCGACAGCAAGGAACGGTGAATGATTAACGCATAGCGGATCGGGCAACACTATTGGCATCATGGATTCTCTTGCTATAGCGGCAAGGGGCTAAAGGAGCCGATCGTGTATGCGTCAATCGTGGAAGGAACAGATGATCGAACGGGCATCGCTTAGCGTGCTGCCCTACGAGCGGCGGGAAGCGCTTGTCGTGAACGCGATCGAAGCCGGCGCTTCGGGGCGTGCAGCCAGCTGGCCCGGCGGTCACAGCATTCGCAAAGGGGAGCCTTCCTCGGGGCTGTAAGGGAAGGAAAGAGACAAGGACAAGCAGGCATCGGGTTCATCCGACAGCATCTACAATGACTCAAGCGCGAGGCTTGGCCAATGTTGTAACATAATTGTAATCTAATTTATATGATCCCTTAACATAGTCTGTCTATAATAAAAGTCGACCCCCTTTTTTATATGATATTGCTTTTGACCTACGCGGCCGCCGGCTGTCGTAGGTTATTTTCTTTGTTCCGGGGAATTGAGAGTCGGGAGTATAGGCGTGATCGCGATGAATGCACTTGGGCCGGCGTGGATGCCAGTACCAGTCCCGGTGCCAGTGCCCGGTGTCGACGCCAGTGCCAGTGCCAACGCCGGTGCCCGGTGCAGATAGCGGTACCGATAGCGGTACCAACGCCAGCGCAAAGTTCCACTACGAAGCATGTGCGCTAATAAGGCACCCTCGTGCGCTAATATTGCCAGAAATCCTGATAATAAGGGAATAAGGGATGAGATGCGCTAAATAGCGAACGAACTTGTCTTATTTAGCGCTTTGCGCATGTATGGCTGCCATTCGAAGAGGCAGACTTCGAGATTAGCGCATGGTGGATACGCTAATAACGCATATCCTTCGCTGTTGGGGGAAGTAACGCGTCGGATCGCAGCCTCCAGATTGCCAGACGCTTGTAAGAGCTTGTTACCGCCACAGTTGCCTGCTGCCGTCACCACCGTCACCAGCCTCACAATAGATACCTACTGCCACCACCATTACCAGCCATCGCACGACCTCGCTGATACAGGCCCTAGTGCAAGTCCAACTGATTATGGGTAAGTTCAGCTTCTGTTTTTCTCAATTCTTGACATCGGTCGTACCGAAATGTATGATAGGTAATCAGTATATGTCGATTTGATGACGGGACGAAGTAATCCGTTGCATGCGTACCCAGAGAGAGGCGCCTACGGCTGCAAGCGCCTTTGCGACAAGCGGATGAATAACCTCCCCGAGAACGGACCGTGAACGGCGCTGCACGATCGCGCGCATCATTAGCGGGACCGCGTGTTACGGGCGTTAACCGTGGAGAGCGGAACGGCATGCTTCAAGCTGCATGGGTTCCGGAATTTGGGTGGCACCGTGAGAGACAATAATCTCTCGCCCCAAGCCAGCGGCAGGACCGCTGGCTTGAGGCGAGGGATTTTTCTTATATAAGGGGATAAGGAGGTATGCCGCATGGCATTCCAGAAGCCGCCCGGCACGCAGGATATTCTGCCGGGCATCGTGGACAAATGGCAGTACGCCGAGGCGAAGGCGCGTGACCTGTGCCGCAGATTCAACTACCGCGAGATTCGCACGCCGGTATTCGAATCGACGGACCTGTTCCAGCGCGGCGTCGGCGAGACGACGGACATCGTGGAGAAGGAGATGTATACCTTCACCGACCGGGGCGATCGCAGCATTACGCTGCGGCCGGAGGGCACGGCCGGCGTGGTTCGCGCTTATGTCGAGAACAAGCTGTACGGCGAGCCCGATCTGACCAAGCTGTACTACATCGGACCGATGTTCCGCTACGAGCGGCAGCAGGCGGGCAGGTACCGCCAGTTCCACCAATTCGGCATCGAGGCGCTCGGCGCCGTCGATCCCGCGCTAGATGCGGAGGTTATCGCGCTGGGCTACACCTTCTATCAGGAGGTGGGGCTGAAGGGCGTGCACGTCGAGGTGAATTCCGTCGGCACGCCGGCCGTTCGCGCCGCGTTCCGCGACCGGCTGCTGTCGTTCCTGACGCCGATGCAAGACAGCCTCTGCAGCGATTGCCAATCACGCATAGAGCGCAATCCGCTCCGCGTGCTGGACTGCAAGAAGGACCAGGACAAATTCGGCGATGCACCGTCCATTCTGGACAGCCTCGACGAGGAATGTCAGTCGCACTTCGATGCTGTGCTTACGCATCTCAAGGCACTGAACATTCCATACGAAGTGAACCATCGCCTTGTCCGCGGATTGGACTACTACACGCACACCGCGTTCGAGTACAAGGCGGCCGGAATCGGCGCGATCGATACGATCGGCGGCGGCGGCCGTTATGACGGACTGGTGTCCGGCATCGGCGGGCCGGAGCAGCCGGGCGTCGGACTGGGGATCGGGCTGGAGCGTACCGTCATGCTGCTGGAGAGCCAGCAGGTCGATCTTGGCGAACTGAACCGACTCGATGTGTATCTTATCGGCTTAGGCGATGCGGCGGAGCGGGAGACCGTGCGTCTCTTGCAAGAGGTGAGACTTGCCGGCTTGTCCGCCGAACGCGACTATGCGGGCCGCAAGCTGAAGGCACAGATGAAGTCGGCGGATCGATTCCGCGTTCGTTATACGGCCATATTAGGCGATGATGAGCTGGCACGCGGAGAGATCGCGCTCAAGGATATGGAGACAGGCGAGCAGCGCTTCGTACCGATGAATCAGCTTGCCCAGTCACTCGTTAGCCAGAATTCCCAATAGAACGAATCTTGAAATTCGAAAGGAAGTTGACCAAGATGATGTTAAAAACGCACCAATGCGGCACACTGACAAAAGCGGATGTCGGAACGACAGTAACGCTGAACGGCTGGGTACAGCGCCGGCGTGACCTCGGAGGCGTCCTGTTCATCGACCTGCGCGACCGGACCGGCATCGTGCAAATCGTATTCAACCCGGATTTCTCCGGCGACGCGCTGGCGATCGGCGACCGGGCACGCAATGAATTCGTGCTGGCCGTCAAGGGCGAGGTTGTCCTCCGCGATGAAGAGACCGTGAACAAGAACCTCTCGACGGGCGAGATCGAAGTGCGCGTGAAAGAAATCGAGATCATGAACGCGGCGAAGACGCCGCCGTTCCCGATCGAAGACGGCGTTGAGGTCGACGAATCGCTGCGGCTGAAGTACCGTTACCTGGATCTGCGCAGACCGGAGATGCAGCGCACGCTGCTGCTTCGTTCCAAGGCAGCGAAAGTATTCCGCGACTTCCTCGATAACGAAGGCTTCGTCGAAGTCGAGACGCCGATCCTGACGAAGAGCACGCCGGAAGGCGCGCGCGATTACCTGGTGCCGAGCCGAGTACATCCCGAAGAATTTTTCGCGCTGCCGCAATCGCCGCAAATCTTCAAGCAGCTGCTCATGGTCGGCGGCTTGGAGCGCTACTATCAGATCGCGCGCTGTTTCCGCGACGAGGACCTGCGTGCAGACCGTCAGCCGGAATTCACGCAAGTGGACATCGAGACGTCGTTCCTGTCGCAGGATCAGCTCCTGGGCATGATGGAGCAGCTCGCGGCGCGACTGTTCCGCGAGACGGTCGGCGTCGAGATCCCGACGCCGTTCCAGCGGATCACGTATGCCGATGCGATGAACAAATACGGCTCCGACAAGCCGGACCTGCGTTTCGGACTCGAGATGGAAGATATTACGGACATCGTAGCCGGCAGCGAAGTAAAAGTATTCGCGACGGTCGCATCCACGGGCGGCGTCGTCAAGGTGCTGAACGCGAAGGGCTGCGCGAGCTGGAGCCGCAAGGAGCTGGATGACCTGCAGCCGTTCGCGGCACGTTACGGCGGCAAGGGATTGGCATGGGTCACGGTGAAGGAAGGCGAATGGCGCGGCCCGATCGTGAAATTCTTCAAGCCGGAAGAAATCGCGGCGTTAACGGAGCGTCTTGCGGTCGAAGAGGGCGACCTGCTGCTATTCTCCGCGGACAAGAAGAAAGTCGTGGCGGACGTGCTCGGCAACCTTCGTCTCAAAATCGGCAAAGATCTGGGCTTGATCGACGAGTCTTCTTACAAGTTCGCGTGGGTGGTAGACTTCCCGCTGCTCGGCTGGGACGAAGAAGCGAAGCGCTATGTGGCGGAGCATCATCCGTTCACGCGGCCGAACGAGGATGACCTGCCGCTGTTCGATACGGACCCTGGCGCGATTCGCGCGCAAGCCTATGACCTTGTGCTGAACGGTTACGAGGTGGGCGGCGGCTCGATGCGGATCTATAAGCGGGACGTGCAAGAGAAAATGTTCGAAGCGCTCGGCTTCTCCCCGGAGGAGGCGCGCGAGAAGTTCGGCTTCCTGCTCGAGGCGTTCGAGTACGGCACGCCTCCGCACGGCGGCATCGCCTTCGGCTTCGACCGCCTGGTCATGCTGCTGACAGGCCGGACGAACCTGCGCGAGACGATCGCCTTCCCGAAAACGGCGAACGCGACCGACCTGTTGACCGATGCGCCTTCGCCGGTCGAGCTGTCGCAGCTCGAGCAGCTTCATATCCGCACGGTACCGAAGCCGCAGACGAAGCCTCCGGTTGCCACGAACGCGCAAGGGTAATGGCGGCGACAAGCTGAGCCTATCCTTCTGAAGGAGCGATGAGTATATGCTGCATCAATTTTCCCGGACGGAGCTGGCGATCGGCCCCGAAGGGCTCGAGGTCATGAAAGGGAGCACGGTCGCCGTGCTGGGCATCGGCGGCGTCGGCGCAATTGCCGCCGAGGCGCTCGCCCGCACGGGTATCGGCAGACTGATCTTGATCGACAAAGACGTGGTCGACATAACGAACGTGAACCGGCAGGTAATCGCGCTGACGACGACGGTCGGCCAGCCGAAGGTCGATCTGATGCACGATCGGATCAAGCAGATCAATCCGGACTGCGACGTCGTCCCGATGAAGATGTTCTACACGGAGGAGACGTATGAGAAGCTGTTCGAATACAAGCTGGATTACGTCCTCGATGCATCGGATACGATCGGCTATAAGATCCATCTGATTAAGCAGTGTCTGGAGCGGAATATTCCGATCATCTCCAGCATGGGGGCCGCGAACAAGATGGATCCGACGAAGTTCCAAGTCGTCGATATCTCCAAGACGCATACCGACCCGCTGGCCAAGGTGATTCGCACGAAGCTGCGCAAGGACGGCATTAAGAAGGGCGTGAAGGTGGTCTTCTCGACGGAGGACCCCGTTAAGCCGCGCGAGGACGTCACCCAGCGCATCGTGCCGGAGAATGCGCCGGAGATCCGCAAGGCGCAGCAGCCTCCTGCCAGCAATGCTTTCGTGCCGCCCGTTGCCGGCCTGATCGCCGTCAGTGTCGTGATTCGCGACCTTCTCGCGGCAGCCGAAGCACAAGCATAACGATTACCGAATACAGCGACAGAGCCGCAGACACTCTGGAGAGAACGGGAGCCTGCGGCTTTCTTCATGTAGCATGTAAGAAGTGAAAGGGGAATTATGGATGGATTCACACGTGATCCGGTGGCTTGGCGCGATCGTGATTGGGAGTATGCTGGTCTCCTGCAGCCCCGAAGGGAACGGCACGGTCAACGGTAACGGCAATAGCAGCAACGATAATGGCAGTAGCGAAGAGGCGGCAATCGAGCTGCCGCCGGCAGCGGAACCGCCGGCTGTCGTTCAGGAGGAGATAACGGACGTGGACGCTGTCCAGGAGCCGCAGGTCGATCATCAAACGGCACAATCGCCTGACGGTCGCTATCGCATGGAGACGTTCGGCGTCAATGACGCGATTACGGCAGCCGGGCTGTACCCAGCCGCCGAAATTCGCTTGGTCGATCTCTCTAACGAAGAGGTCAAATGGTCGACGCACGGCTACTACAGGCAGAGCTTCTTATGGTCGCCCGACAGCCGGTATGCGGCCGTCTATGCCGAGTCGCGTACCCACGGGGAAACCTTCCTTGTCGACGTCGAAACGATGGACGTGATCCTGCTGCCCAATATGGATGCCGTTATGCCTTACTGGGAGGGCGAGACGATGACCGAGAACGAGTATCTTCGGCATGATCCTTATTTTCGACACGTAAGCTGGCTGGACGAAGATCGCATTCGCATCGCCTTCGAATGGAACGGCAGCGGCGACGATCGCTATAGCGGGACTTACGAATACAGCGTGTCTGAGCGGAAGCTGCTGGCAGTAGAGTGGGAGTAATGTAGAAATGTCCATTGCATAGAAAAACGGTCGTTCAGGGGTTATACAAGACCCTGATCGACCGTTTTTTTGCAGTCATCTGCTGGATTGTTCGCCGCCGTTGTTCTTCGTCGTCAGCTGCTTCAGCTCCGAGACGAGCGCGTCCAGCTTGTCGTAGCCGGTTACGATGTCCGTCATGACGCGGTCCTGCTTGGCCATGCTGGCGCTGACTTCCGCGACCGCGGCCATGTTCTGGCTGACGGTAGAAGCGACGCGGTTCATCTCGTACGCGATGGTGGCATACGATTCGTTCAATCGGCTCGCGGACGTTGAAGCTTCCTCCGAGCGCGATTTGACGGTCTCGGCCGTGCCGGCGATCTGCTCGATGATCTGTTCGACGCGCTGCGTAGCGGAGTAACTCGTCGATGCGGCCGCTTGTCCCAGCCTTACCTGCTCATGGGCTTCGACGATGCGTTCGCGCACGATGCTGAGGATCGAGGCAATCTCCTCCGCCGACTGGCGGGCATTATCCGCAAGCTTGCGAACCTCTCCGGCGACGACGGCAAATCCTTTCCCTTGCTCGCCTGCGCGAGCCGCTTCGATGGCGGCATTCAGCGACAGCAGATTCGTCTGTTCGGAAATGTCGGTGATCGTGCTAATGATCGAGCTTACCCGTTCGTTCTGCTCGTTGAGCTCTTGCATGACCTTGACCGTCGTGTCGCTCAGCTTGGCGACGCGTTCGACTTCCTCGGTCAGCGTATCGATCTCAGACTTGCCTTCCTGTGCCATATCGGCCGTCTCGGCCGCAGCTTGCCGCAGGTAAGCGGAGTCGTCGGCCAAGCGATGCACGACGTTCTCCATCGACTGAACGGATTCGGTCACGTTCACGACGGAAGCGCTCTGCTCGCCGACGGCAAGCGACATTTCGGAGAACGTGCCCGTCACCTCCCTGGTGATCGTGCCGGCGCCGGATACGCTAGTCTTCTGGCTGTCGCTAAAATCGTTCAGCACAAGGATCGACGCCTTCAGCTTGCTCAGCATGTCCTCGGTCGTCTCCTTGGCTTGCAGTGCCTCAGCACGTTCCGTCAGCACCTGCTGCTGCAGCCGGCTGCTGAAGCGGGTCGAGAAGATAAGCGCCGCGGAGATGAACGCCAGATACATATAGAGGAATAGCAGCGATTCATTCGGGAAGATCGCATCGCGGATCTCAGCGTTGCTGAATAGATAGGTTGTCAGGGCAGCGCCCAGTATCGCGGTCAGCAGGATCGGCTTGTAATTATTGTAGAGCGTCATGATGGCAATGCAGACGTAGACGAGAAAATAAGTGCTGACAATCGGCGCAGGATCGGACACGATCAGGAAGCAGACAAGCGACATCAAGAAAAATGGAACGAGATACATGATGGTCCCTGTCAGCAGTCGGCGATAAGCGCATACGGTTACGAACAGGCATACGATTGACCCGCACACGGCAAGCGTCGTGATCATGGATGCCGGTAATCCTGCCGCGATGTCAGCGACGATGCCGAGGGCAAGCATAGCCCAGAGGATGCTGGAGAACAGGCGGTTGCGCCGGTCCAGCACGGTTAGCGGTATAGAGTTCATGGGATGGGATTCGCACCTTCTTCAAAAGAATGGAGGCAGCCCGAAGCCCACCCGCACGAATCTCTTTCAGACAGAAGAAGTCGCGAAGGACGGAGCGGGCTCCGGGATACCGTATTTGGCGGGATTGGCTGCCATTTCGGAGATATTAATGACAACAGGCAGCACATAATCCCCTTTGTAGAACGTCTTAGCGCCTACAATCGTGATCGGTGCGCGGTACGTTATACGCAGCGCGCGGTAAAAAATCGGGTCGAGCAGCGAGACGAAATAACGGATCCCCCTTTCCCTTGCGACCAGTACGCCTGACCACAGCAATTCACTAACAATCTTCCCCCTATATTCGGGCAGAATAGCGAATTTGTCAATCTCTGCTACTTTTTGCGGATCCAGATTTAAGTCCAGAGTCTCTTGTCTTCCGATTACGCTGGCGAATGCGCTCGTATCGGGGTGAAAGCTGCGGTATTCAGACGTGCCTACGAATGACCCGTCCGGCCCGATCACAAGGTAGCGATCGAGGACATTGTCGGAGAACTCGAATGCGTATCCCTTTTCGCGCCATGCGGTCATCCAAATGTAGTGAAAATAGGCGAGTTCTTGTTCGGTTTCGACGCGTTTAATCATCATTCCACTCCTTCTTTAGTCTCATAGACAGCCCTTATTTTGACAGGATTGTCCTGTCATTCTATCAAATGGAAGAGTGTGGAAGAACCGTTCGAATTTCCTATTTTGCCGTTAGGCCGAAGGGCACTTGCCTCGACGATTTCAGACAATGGTTGTCAGATCATGGCGCAAGTGGCGAACGTGTGTGCGAATATGGTATGATCGGGGCATGAGGTGATCGGGGTGGACTTATTCTCCTATCAAGATACGACAACGCCGAAAGCGCGTCTATTGGCCGATCGCATGCGTCCTCAGACGCTCGTGGATTACATCGGCCAGGAGGCTATCATAGGACCGGGCAAGCTGCTGCGCCGGGCAATCGAGGGCGACCAGGTATCATCGATTCTGCTGTACGGCCCTCCAGGCTGCGGCAAGACGACGCTGGCCCATATCATATCGAATCATACGTCCGGCGAGTTCGTCCGGCTGAACGCGGTCGATGCCACCGTCAAGGACGTCCGCGAGGTGATCGAGCGGGCGAAGAGCACGAAGTCGCTATACGGCCGCAAGACGATCCTGTTCCTGGACGAGGTGCACCGCTTCAATACGTCCAGACAAGATGCGCTGCTGCCGGCGGTCGAGCAGGGCATCATCATCTTCATCGGCGCCACGACGGAGAACCCGTTCCATCATGTGAACGGCGCTTTGCTGTCCCGTTCGACGCTGTTCCAGTTGGAGCCGCTGCGGAAGGAGCATTCGCTCGAGGCGATGCGCCGCGCGCTGGCCGATTCCGAACGCGGGCTTGGCTTCATGAAGCTGGAGGTAGACGAGGAAGCGCTCATGCACATTGCCTCGATGGCAAGCGGGGACATTCGCCGCGCGCTGAACGCGCTCGAGCTGGCGGCCGTAACGACCGGCTCGCGGCCGGACGGCATCGTGCACATCTCGCTCGAAGTCGCGGAGGAATCGATCCGCAAGCCGACGGTTCGCGCGGACGAGTCCACGCAATACGACGTGCTGTCCGCCTTCCATAAGAGCGTGCGCGGTTCCAGCGACGCGGCATTGTTCTGGTTCCTGTACGCGGTCGAGAAGCTGGGCATGGACCCGATGACATTCCTTCGCCGCTTGATCGTCGCTTGCAGCGAGGATATCGGACTGGCGAATCCGCAAGCGATGGTGCAGGCAGTCACGGCCATGGACGCCTATCATAAGATCGGGTGGCCGGAAGCGAAGTACAATATCGCGCAGGCGATCTTGTTCGCGGTCGAGAGCCCGAAGTCGAATCATACGACCGCGGCGATCGGGCGGGTCATGGACGCGATCGGCAGCACGGGCACGATGGAGGTGCCGCTGCACTTGCGCGACGGGCACTACAGCGGCTCCGTGCAGCTCGGTCATACCGGCTACCGCTATCCGCACGACTATCCCGGGCATTACGTCGATCAACAGTACCTGCCCGATAAGCTCGACGGACGCCATTTCTATGAGGCAAGCGAGCAAGGGATGGAGGATAAGATCCGCCAGAACCAAGCGATTAGGCGCAAAAAGGCGGGAAGCGCGAGGGATTCGGGCAAAAAGGTATAAGCGGGGCAGGAAAAGGTTCATATTAGTCAACCTATGGCGAATAAACATCATTACAACCGATATTCGGGGATTTGACGTAGATGGACCTGATGGCATAAGCTTATTATAAACTTTATTTATAATTTTCAACTTGGAGGAGGTGTACCTGTCTCCATGAAAGCCCGCTTGGCGGGTAGTGGAGCAGGAAGTCGGTGGATAGTGACCCGTTACCGATATTCGTAAGTCTGGTATTAGTTGTGTTCTTGGTGTTCTTGAACGGCTTCTTCGTAGCGGCGGAGTTCGCTATGGTGAAGGTGCGCGGCACTCGGATCGATGCGCTCGTATCCGAAGGGCATAAACGCGCAAAGTATGCAGAGCATCTGACGAACAATCTGGATGCCTATTTATCTGCCTGTCAGCTCGGCATCACACTCGCATCGCTCGGTCTTGGATGGTTAGGAGAACCGGCTATTGCGCGCATGATCGAACCGATGCTGAAGCAGATGGGTGTCGGCAGCGATGTCGTCGTGCACACGGTTGCTTTTATCATCGCGTTCTCGATTATTACATTCTTGCATATCGTGCTCGGTGAGCTGGCGCCTAAGACGCTCGCGATCCGCAAGTCCGAAGGCGTGACGCTGCTTACGGCAGCGCCGCTGATGGCATTCCACAAGCTGATGTATCCGTTCATCTGGTTCTTGAACGGTACGGCGAACCGACTGCTGAAACTGTTCGGCATCCTGCCTGCATCGGAACATGAATCGGCGCATACCGAGGAAGAAATACGCATTCTGATGAAGGAGTCCCACAAGAGCGGACATATCGACAATACCGAACTGACGCTCGTGGACAATATCTTCGACTTTGCCGAGACGAATGCGCGGGAGATCATGATCCCCCGGACCGAGATGAATTGCCTCTATGCGAATCTTTCCTTCGAGGAAAACAAACGGATCGCGCTCCAGGAGATGCATACCCGCTACCCGGTATGCGACAGCGATAAGGACAATATTATTGGCTTCGTCCATATTAAGGATATATTGAAGGTCAGCTCGCAAGGGCTGTCAAGCATCCGGCAGATCACGCGTCCGATTACGACCGTGCCGGAGTCGATGCAGATCAGCCAGCTGCTGAAGCTGATGCAGAAGAAGAAGACGCAGATCGCGATCCTGATCGACGAGTATGGCGGGACATCGGGCCTCGTCACGCTCGAGGACATCATGGAGGAGATCGTCGGGGAAATCCAAGACGAGTTCGATGAGGAACGTGCCGATATCGAACGCAAGGACGACACGACGTACTCCATCAACGGCCTCATGTTGATCGAGGAAGTGAACAGCTACTTCGGCCTCGAGATCGAGAGCGACGACTACGACACGATCGGCGGCTGGCTGTACGCCCAGATCGAGATTCCGCCGAAGCGCGGACAGGGCGTGTTCTATTCCGACACGCATCGCTTCGTCATCGAAGAGACCGATAACCTCAGGATATCGCGCATTACCGTTCGCGTCATGAACGAAGGCGGGCTGAACGGCGATCTGCTGCAGGTCGAGACAGGTTAATAAGCGATTTGCAACGTAAAAAAGACATTCAACCTTGTAATGGTTGAATGTCTTTTTGCGATTGGTGCGGATCAGCGCGCGCCGGCTTCTAGCACAGCCGGGTCAGCCTTATGCACGACGTCGATCGTGCCGCCGCCGAGGCAGGTGTCGCCGTCGTAGAAGACGACCGCTTGTCCGGGCGTGACGGCTTTCTGAGGGCTGTCGAACACGACATCCGCAGCGATGCCGCCGTCGGTAAGCGTAACGGTCACCCCTTGATCCGGCTGTCTGTAGCGGAACTTCGCCGTGCAGCGGAAGGAGCCCTCCGGACGAGCCGGGGCGATCCAATTCACGCCTGATGCGGTCAGGCCGGAGGAGTAGAGCGACGGGTGCGTCTCCCCTTGGGCGACTAGCAGCTCGTTCTTCTCCAGATCCTTGTCGACGACGAACCATGGCTCGCCGGTACCCGAACCGCCGATTCCCAATCCTTGACGCTGTCCGAGCGTGTAGTACATCAGGCCGTCATGCCGACCCTTGACCTCGCCGCTCCGAATATCGACCATCGAGCCTGGCTGCGCAGGCAGGTACTGGCTTAAGAATTGCTTGAAATTGCGTTCGCCGATGAAGCAGACGCCGGTGCTGTCCTTCTTCTTGGCCGTTGCGAGCCCGGCCGCTTCCGCGATGCGCCGAACTTCCGGCTTCGGCAGGTGTCCGATCGGGAACATCGCCTTGGCAAGCTGCTCTTGGCTAAGCGCGTGCAGGAAGTAGGTCTGGTCCTTATTGCCGTCTACGCCGCGCAGAAGCGTTGCCCGGCCGTCGGCGTCCCGCTCGACTCGCGCGTAATGCCCGGTCGCGAGATAATCCGCGCCCAGATCGAGCGCCTTGCTTAAGAAATCGCCGAATTTGATCTCGCGATTGCACATGACGTCCGGATTGGGCGTGCGCCCGCGCTTGTATTCATCGAGAAAATAGGTGAATACTTTGTCGAAGTAGGCTTGTTCGAAATTGACCGTGTAATGGGGAATGCCGATCTGCTCGCAGACGCGGCGCACGTCTTCCGCATCCTCTTCGGCCGTGCAATGCCCGAATTCGTCCGTATCGTCCCAGTTCTTCATGAATATGCCGATGACGTCATAGCCTTGCTGCTTCAGCAGCAGTGCCGTCACCGAAGAATCGACGCCGCCGGACATGCCGACGACGACGCGAGTTTGACTATTGTCTTTATGCATCGTATGTTCCACCGCCTTCCCCCCATTGTACCACATACGGCAAAAGTTTTTCACGGAGCGGCTCGCTTTTTTCGCCATTCATGGCGCGGTTATGTTACCATAAGAGAAGTGATCCGAATACTATGAATGAACGATCAACGCGACTAGAAAGCAGGTGCCACGTTGAAAATATCCACGAAGGGCCGTTACGGCCTTACCATAATGATGGAACTGGCAGCAAAGTTCGGCGAAGGTCCGACCAGTCTCAAGAGCATCGCGGAACGGAACCAGCTGTCCGAGCACTACCTGGAGCAACTCGTTGCGCCGCTTCGCAATGCCGGCCTCGTCAAGAGCGTCCGAGGCGCATACGGGGGTTACGTGCTGTCGAAGGAGCCGGAGAGCATCACCTCCGGAGACATCATTCGCATTCTCGAAGGACCGATCTCGCCTGTCGACTTCACGGAAGAGGACGACCCTGCGAAGCGGGACCTCTGGCTGCGCATTCGCGACAGCATCGCCAATGTGCTCGATTCGACCACGTTAGCGGATTTAATTACGTTCAAAGATACCCGGGAGTTAGACTCCTACATGTTCTATATTTAAGGGGTAATAGTATGAGAACGATCTATATGGATCATGCGGCGACGACGCCGATGCATCCGGAGGTTGCTGCGGCGATGCTCGAGGTGATGACCGGCGGTCCCGGCAATCCCTCGAGCATGCATGCTTACGGCCGCGCGGCCAAAGCCCGGCTCGCCCGTTCGCGGGACGAGCTTGCTGGCCTGCTCTCCTGCAAGCCCGCGGAGCTGGTCTTCACCTCGGGCGGGACGGAGAGCGACAATGCCGCCCTGCTCGGAGCGGCACGGGCGATGCGGAAGCTCGGCCGCACGCATATCGTCACGTCATCGGTCGAGCATCATGCCGTGCTGCATGCCGTCGAAGCGCTGGAACGCGAAGGCTTCCAGGTGACATACGTGCCCGTAAACGCCGAAGGAACGGTTCTGCCGGAGGCCGTGCAGGCCGCCATTCAGCCGGACCGGACGGCGCTCGTCAGCGTGATGTGGGCGAACAACGAGGTCGGCACGATTCAACCCGTGCAAGCGATCGGCGAGCTGGCGCACGAAGCAGGCGCGCTCTACCATGCGGACGCCGTCCAGGCATTCGGTTCCTTGCCGATCGATCTGCGCAACATGCCGGTCGATCTTGCTTCCTTCTCGGCACACAAGATCAACGGTCCGCAAGGCATCGGGGCGTTGTACATCGCAACGGGCACGCCGTATGAGCCGGTATCGCACGGCGGCTCGCAAGAACGCCGGCGGCGCGCGGGCACCGAGAATGTAGCCGGCGCGGCCGGCTTCGCTGCTGCCGCGGCAATCGCATGCGCGCAGCTGGAGACGAAGGCGACTGCTCTTCGCGAGCTGCGGGACGGGCTGGAACGCCGCTTAATCGAGCTGCTCGGCGCAGACCGTATCGCGATCAATGGCGATCTCAAGAACCGTCTGCCGCATATTACGAACATCAGCCTGCTCGGCGCGGATACCGAATCGATGCTCATGAATCTGGACCTCGAAGGAATCGCGGCGGCCAGCGGCTCCGCCTGTACGTCAGGTGCGCTCGAACGGTCCCATGTGCTGAAGGCAATGGGCATTCCGGAGGAAAGATTAACATCGGCTGTGCGCTTCAGCCTCGGATTGGGGAATACTTGGGAGGACATCGAGACGGCGGCTCAAAAAATTGCAACCGTATCGAAACGTATCCGTAAGTAGAATGGAGGCGTCACAGCGAACGTGTACAAGCTGCAGCGGGTCATCGGACTGCCTGTTATCGACGGCAACACCGGCAATCAGGCGGGGAACGTGCAGGATGTCTGGTTCGATGAGCATTGGATGCTGACCGGCATCATCCTGAAGGCGAAGCGTTGGTGGTTCGCGACCTATTACATGGTCGTGAAGGGCGAACAGGTCGAGGCTTGGGGCGAGGATGCCGTCATCATCAAGAATAAGAATGCGGTCAGGAAGCTGCCGCATGCCGAGATCGGCCGGTCATTCCGCTCGGGCATCGTAAGAATGAAGGATCTGCCGATCGTAACGGAGAGCGGGAAGCAGCTTGGACGCGTTTCGGATGTTTATTTTCAGGAAATAAAGGGTACACCAATAGTAGGTTTTGAAATATCAGATGGTTTTGTCTCGGATCTGATGGAAGGGCGCAAGTGGCTAAGAACACCTGCCGACTCGAGCGAATGGAAGCTCGGGGATGACGCGATTGTTGTCCCTGCCCGCTGTGAAGAAGACCTGGAGACAATCGTCACAGACTCGGGATAATAGGGAGATACGTGAATGATGAGATGTCCGAATTGCAATTCGAAAGACATCGGCAAGATCGGTTCGCACCAGTTCTACTGTTGGGGCTGCTTCATTGAGCTTACCGTGAACGGCGAGAAAATGTCGGTGTTTCAAGTGGAAGAAGACGGCACGTTAAGCTCGCTCGATGACTTGTTCTTCGAAGAACAGCCTGTCCAACAGATGCATGTCAACTAAACTTCGCGGACCGATCCGGTTCGGTGACGCGTAAGCCTAGAACCGCTTATCCGCGCTGCATGATGCAGCCGGGCAAGCGGTTCTTTGTCGTTCAATCGGCATCATTGTCGGATATTGACAGATATTGTATGTTCGCATACAATGAGGGGAATTATTGAGAGGGCTGCGGCGGCATGCAGCCTAGGGAGGGATCGTGTTCATGCGTTACTGTACGGCATGCGGGAATCCGCTTCATCCTGTCGAAGAGACGCGAGGCTTGTGCACGCCATGCGAAGCGAAGTCCGGCGTTGACGCAGCGGCAGAAGGGATGGAGGCCAGAGAATGGCGTTCGTACGTCACCTTTATTCGCAGCCATTTTGCATCGCCGGATACGAGCATCGCGAAGGTCGGTCAGTATCGCGGTTACTTGCCGGGCGCTTTCGCTGCAGCGTTATCGGCGCTCGTCTTGTCTATTATTCTGCTCATCTATACCAGACAGCTTATTGGCCTATTCTACTCGTTCGTCGGAGGCGGACTGTTCGACTTCGGCATGACGAGGGACATCCCGTACTTCAGCATGTTCATTCGCTTCATTCTGCTATTCCTGCTGCAGTGGGCCGTCCTATCGGGCATTCTGCTTGGCGGCGCGAAAGTACTGAAGGCAACGATGACTTCGCAGCAAGCGTTCAATCTTGCCGGCATAGCCAAACTCTATGTAGCGGGGATCGCATTCGCGGCGATGGTTGCAGGATTCATTCATTTCAGCTTAGGGTTGGCGATATTCGTCGGCGGATACCTGTTGTCCTTCCTGATGCTTCATAACGGATTGAAGACGATCATGCAGAATGTTTCGAGCTACTATCTTCCGGCTATCATCTCCATTTATATCATCGTGCAGTATTTGCTGCTTCGCATGCTGTTCTAATGCATCCCTGCCGAAGAGGCGCTCTCAGGAG
>JAEWJS010000156.1 GCA_023386495.1 Bacillota bacterium
GCCAGCGTTCGTCCTGAGCCAGGATCAAACTCTCCATTAAAGTTGAGTCGATATAGCTCATTACTTGTATTGCTTTTCTAACGATCCAAGGATCGTTAGGGCAGTTCGCTCGTTGTTCAGTTTTCAAGGAACAATGTCGGTTCGTGTCGATCGCCTGTTCAGCGGCCGGAATAAGAATATAACATGTTTCTTACTCACGAATCAACTGTTTTCTTTTTCCAGCGCCGTTTACCTTCGCAGTAACGATTGGCTTGTCGCGGCTGGAGTAACAATATATCATGAGACGAAGGGCTGTACAACGTATACTTTTTTCCATCCAATTATGAATTGAAAGGAGCGCTTGACCATCCATGAAGCATCCCATCAGCATCTGGACGCTGAAGAAGCAGCCGCTGGCCGAAGTTGCCGCCTACATTATCGGCAACGGCACCCCCCAGTTCCAAGCGAGAATGGCCGACATGCCGCTTGCCGCGTACACCGCTTTACCCGAGGACGAACAACAGGAACGACTCATCCAAGCAATCGCCTCGATGCCTGACGAGGACTATTCCGATTATCTGCTCGAATTGATCGACGAATAGTCTCTGCTCGAAGCATCCCGGCATCAGCGCTTATTCCTGCTCAGGCTGCCATTCATACAGATCGAGCACATTGCACCTGAGAGTGACCGCGATCGACGCGGCTGTCTTCAGCGGCATGACTCTCGTGTTATCCATGTAATCCTGCAATCGCTCCGGCTTCATGCGCAATGCCCCCGCAAGCTCGACCGAGCTTGCGCCCGCATCGTTCAGCCGATCCTGCAGGAGACAGCTTCCCATACGCAGCTTCATTCCCATCCCTCGCATTCCACATTAGATCGCATTAATTATGCACGGTCCGCTTCTATATATGCACACTCCCTGTCACGGGCTGTGAATCGCAATCATCTGCACGACAGGCCGTCCATCCCCTGCCAGCTGCTCTTCAGCAGCCCTCAGCTGGGAAGATCCGTCCCCGTCCAAGAAAATACCGTCTACGAACCCATGCGTATCCCGCAACCGAATAATCGCATCCCGAAGCTCACCCAGCGTGCACATCACTGAGGTTACAATTAGATGTACATTCCCTTCCTCGTCATACGCCATCGCTGACCGAAGACGCTCGTCATCCGGATATGGAGCTGCCTCAGCATCGGCCTGCTGCCGCCATTCCGACCCGTAACCGCTTGCCAGTCCCATCGATATCCCGCCCTGCGCCCAATAGCGGCTGCGGTCTGCCATCTGCAGCTCCTCCGCGCTTGCGGCAACTTGCACAGACAATTCGCCATTCGTCTTGTCATACACCAGCGTGCCTCTTGCATATTTGACATTGAACCAGCCTGACCCATACCCGCCGGGTTCGCCTGCGGCAGGCTGATCGTCTTCGACCGCAATACTGAGCAACTGATTATCGTAGAAAAAGCCGCCGTTAATGCCCGTTAATCCGGCATGCGTAACGTTCGAGCGGATCGCCACGAGGTCCACAAGATCAGGATCGACGCGGAGCATATGCATGCGAACCCCGTTCGCAGAATCTTCCGCGATGCCGTAAGCGTAGGACTGCGCTTGTTCGTCGGCTCGGTCTTCCGACTGTGTTCCGCTCCCGCTGCAGCCCGCCATACAGAATAGCAGAGCGAGTAACGTTATGCCACTCCATACTCGCTTCATCATCTTCGCATTCGCATCCCTTCTCGGTAACGGCGCGGCGTCATGCCGACTACACGCTTGAATAATTGGACGAAGTAGGACGGATTCGTCAGCCCGACCTGAGCGCCGATCGCCTCGATCGACAGCATCGAGATCTGCAGATGCCGGCAAGCTTCCTTCATGCGCCGGGCCGTCAAATAATCGGTAATGCTGCTGCCCGTCTCCTGGCGGAACACCCGCGATACGTAGGAGCTGGACAGATGGAGATCGCCGGCGAGTCGCTCCAGGTCGAACGGCTCGGCATAATGCATCTCCAGCCATTCCATAATGGCTTCCGAATACCGTACGGGCCGATGCCCGTTTTCAAGCCCTTCCCTCGCCCCAGCCAGCCCCCGCATGGAGCCGAGCAGTTGCAACAGATAGACGGCGCACGTCTCAATCGCTGCGGTTGGCTGAATCTCTTGACGGTAAGACCGCTCCGCCGCATCGACAACCTCTTCGATATAGCCTGCCTGATCCGAGAGGTCGAATGCCTGAATCGGCGACCTTCCCTTCCATAAGGATAGAAAAAGTCGATGATGCTCTGGATAGGGTCGCATGAACGGTTCAAGCGCAACCGGATCGAAATGCAAGAGCGTTCTTACATATCTAGCGTCCAGGTTCTCGAGATGAATGCGTACGTTGTGCAATTGGAACGGCTGGAAGCAGAACAGCATGCCGCGTTGGATCGCGTACGATTGCCGTTCGACGAACACATGGCCTTCGCCTTCGTGGACGAATAGATACTCGCAGCCCTGATGCCAGTGGTAGTACCCCTGAAACCCGCTCCCTCCGAGCGATTGCTGCCGATGCGACCAGATGTAAGGCGCCTGAGAAAAATCGAAGTGCTGAAACAGCCTGTTCGCGCGCATAAGCCTCGCTTCCGCCCCGATGATGACAACAGAGCAACATTTTCTCCCATTGTACCGCAATCTCGATCTAGCGAGAACCATTATACTACTAGTAAAAAAGAGAGGTTGGATGCAGCATGAGTACGGAATGGATCGCGGCGACAATGGAGCGCCTCGAAGCGAAGGTCGACCGCATGATCGTGCAGATCGGCGAGAAGTCGCCTCACGCGGCAGGCAAGGATGGCGTCTATAACGACGGCGGGATCGATTGGTGGACGTCCGGGTTCTGGCCGGGTATGCTCTGGGTCATGCACGACTATACGGGCAAACCGCATTACAAGGAAGCGGCATGGCGCTGGGATGCCATGCTCGAGCAATGCTTCCGCCAGCATCCGAATGAGCTTCACCATGACGTCGGATTCCAATTCCTGCCTACTGCCGTCATGAAGCATGAGGTGACAGGCGATCAGGAAGGGCTGCGAATCGGGATCGAGGCGGCGAATTTCTTGGCGGGCCGCTTCAATCCCGAGGGCAATTTCATCCGCGCGTGGAACGGCGATAACGCCGGTTGGGCGATCATCGACTGCATGATGAACTTGTCGCTCCTCTTCTGGGCGAGCCGCATAACAGGCGACCCGCGCTACAAGCACATCGCGATCAAGCATGCGGATACGTCGCTCGCGCATGCGGTTCGGGATGACGGGTCCGTCTGCCACATCCTCTCGTTCGATGCGGAGACAGGCGCATTCATCGAGGCGTTCGGCGGACAGGGATTATCCCTCGTCTCCGCTTGGAGCCGAGGCAACGCTTGGGCGCTGTACGGCTTTGCGAACACGTACCGCCACACGGGCGAACAGCGCTTCCTGCAGGCTGCGAAGCGAATCGCGCATTACTTTATCGCCGCGCTTCCGGATGACAGCGTGCCTTATTGGGATTTCCGCCTGCCGGAGAGCGACGGCGCGCCGCGTGATTCCTCGGCCGCCGCGATTGCGGCTTCCGGCCTGCTCGAGATTGCAGACCATGTACCGCAAGCCGAACAGCGGTTGTATCGGAATGCCGCGCATCGCATCTTGCAATCGCTGACCGACAGTTATGCCACATGGGACCGGCCGGACCATGAAGCCATCCTGCTCCATGCGACCGGGCATGCCCCGCAGGGCGACAATATCGACGTCTCGCTCATCTATGGAGACTACTTCTTCGTCGAGGCGATGGCGAAGCTGAACGGGTGGCAGCGGCGAATGTTTTAGTTAGAAAATAGGGCAGCACAAGCGACCCGCGATCGCCTGTGCTGCCCTATTCTTATGCGCGTTGCAGCCGTGCCGATTAGCCGGCAGCGATATATTCCTCCACGATCGGGCGAATCCGTTCGAGCCCGTCCCACATCGAACCGGGACCGTCATAGATGAGCACCACGGCGCCGTTATAGCCGGTATCGCGCAGCGTCTCCAGGCAGAGCCGGAACTCCGCCTCGTCGGGCAGCCCTTGCGCATCGTAATGCGCTTTGGCATGAACGGAGACGCTGCTAGGCAGGACCAGCTTGAACTCGTCGTATTTCATTGGCGCTTGGAAGTTGCCGAAGTCGGTAATGAATCCAATCTCGCCCTTCGTTTCTTGCAGCAACTGCACGCAGCTTGAGCCGGTCGACGTCAACGACCGGAAATTCTCGCTTACGACGCGTACGCCCTTTTGCTTCGCATAGGCCGCAAGCTCCGTCAGACAAGCCGCAGACTGCTGAAGGGCGGCTTGATTAGCAGGCTGCGCATCGCCCGCAATGACGCGAATTTGCTTCGCTCCTGCACGGGAAGCGACTTCGATCCATCGACGAATGTAGGCCATGTCGGCGTCCAGTCGATCCTGATCAGTCGACGTGAGGTCGCCGTAATCGAGCAGCAGCGTATCGAAGCTAATCGCTGCCGCCTCGAAAGCTTGCCGAAGCTTGTCCAAGTAATCGGAGTCGGTGCTCGGCAGATGAAAATGACACACCTCAACCGCACGGTAGCCGCGCCTAGCAGCCTCCGCAGGCAGTTGAAGCAGTTCAAGCTCCTCCGGCTGATCTTGGAGCTTCGTAACATGGGTACGGTGCTCTGCATCCCATTCCGTCCACCGCAATGGACCAAGGATTCGGTGCAGACTCCAGGTGCTGATCGATAAATAGGACATTCCTATCGTACTCCTCTCGGGAATTAGATGGTCTAGGGCATAGCTTGCGTCCCTGTTCGTACGCGTATTGGCTGTCGCCAAGCAGGGGAATACTATTCCGCACGTTAACAGCATCGCGGCCAGCCGATGCTGACGGAGGAGGACTAGGCTTGGAGAGCTTGGAGAGCTTGGACAACCGTAAGGAACAGAATATAGCACCGCAGAAGAAATCGAAGGAACTCGTGCAAGCGTCATTCTCGGAGCCCAACATCCTGCAAGCGAACTGGGGAGAACGATGGGGCTTCGATTGCCCGACAGGCCGAATCCGCAAAGTGCTCGTTCACCGGCCCGGGCCAGAGGTCAATCTCGTCCATGACGATGCCTACGCCATCGAGGCCGGCCCCGTCGTGCTTCAGCATATTCGAGGCAACAAGGGCAAGCATCCGGGTACCCCGATTGATCTTGCGCTGCTGCAGCAACAGCATGATGCGTTGACCGCCGTGTTGAAAGACGAAGGCGTCGAGGTGATCGAGCTGATGCCTGGCGGTATTGAAGACAACCAGCCGGATCGCGTCTTCACGCGCGATCTGGGTTCAGTCGTCCCTGGAGGCATCATTTTGTCTCGTTTGGCGTTGTACGTCCGCTATGGCGAGATGCCGGCTGCACAGCAGGCTCTCGCGAGGCTTGGCATGCCGATCCTCGGCATGATTCAAGGCCAGGGCTACATGGAAGGAGGCAGCTTCACGCTCGTTCATGAACGGCTTGCCTTGGTCGGGCGATCGGAGCGCGTGAATGTATCAGGCATCGATCAGTTGCGCGCACTGCTTGCCCCGCAAGGCATCGAGCTCGTCGTTGTCGATTTGCCTGCCTCGCTGATCCACTTGGACGAAGCCCTTGTCATGATCGATCGGGATGCCGCGCTCGTCGATATCGGTCTCCTGCCCTACTGGCTGCTGGAGAAGCTTCAGAAGCTAGGCATCCGTCTCTACCAGGTCGACCCGCGAGACCCGTCGCTGACGATTAACTGCCTTGCTGTCGCGCCTGGGCGAATCATGGTCTCATCCGCCGGGAAGTACACGAACGAGCTTCTCGCCGGCAGCGGATTCGAGCTGCTGCCTGTTGACGTGACGGAGCTGGTCAAGCTGGGCGGCAGCATTCACTGCGCGACGTTGCCGTTGATCAGGGACCGAGCATAATCGCCCAGAGTGCCGCGATTGTTAACCCATTCTTCATCAAGCGAACCGTTCATGAGAGAATTCTCACGAGAATCTCATAAAGCAACAAATGCTTCGGCCCTGCGGTATTTCTCCCTTCATGCTGCAAAAGTAGGGGTTCACGGCTGTGTTATAGTATCGCTAGAGCAAGCTCCTACATTCATCGACACGGAGGGACAACATTAGAACATGCCAACTAGCAAACTCCTGAAATTGTTGCTGAACGCCAGCCTATGCCTGTCCTTTGGACTATCGATCGCGATGTTCGGACCTGCGACGCAGGTCGACGCAGCGACGAAGCAATCGCGTGAATTGATTGCCGTCGGCGAAGATCTGCTCGGGACTCCCTATCGATTAGGTGCGCCGAAGGGCGCTACGCATGTGTTCGACTGCTCATCGTTTACGCAGTACATATTCAATGAGCTCGGCGTCGAACTCCCCCGTACATCTCGCGATCAAGCCGAAGTCGGCGAGAAGGTAGACCGCGGCAGCCTTAGCCAGGGCGACCTGATCTTCTTCCGCACCACGGGCAAATCGATCGGCCATGTGGCCGTCTATATCGGTGACGGCAAAATGATCCACGCGTCCAGCAGCAAAGGCATCTCGATCACCGAGGTGGATTCGTCCTACTGGAAGAAACGCTACGTTACAGCCCGCCGCATTTTGTAGCTCAGTTGTGATCACGATGTGGTTCGGGAAGCATATTCGACGTCGAATCTTGAACGCTGGCGAAAGTTCCGGTGCTCATGTAGCTTTGACTACACTCCGCTCCTCACTTTCTACCATCGTCCAACCTTCTCGGTGCTGACAACTGAGCATTTTGAAATGTATAGACCCATCTTGCAAGAAGGAGCGGACATTATCCATGTCCGCTCCTTTTTCGTTGCGAGCAGTTACTCTTTCTTGCGCAGGGGGAGCCATGCTAGAACTTGCTGGATGTGGTCGTCCCAGTAGCCCCATTCATGGGATCCTTCATCGTATAGTACCGTCAGGTCGTAGCTGGTCTTCTGGCACGCGGCCGTGAATCTTCGATTGTCCTCCACCAAGAAGTCATCCGTGCCGCAGCACTGGTAGAGCTTCGGCTTCGGTCCCGCAAGCTTCTCCCCCTGCTCCAGCAGCCATATGAGATCATTGTCCGTGCCCGTCAGATCCTCGCCGCCGTATATTTCCTCGAAGAGCGGATGCAGCGGCGAATCCACTAGCTCTTTCATATGCGTCGCCATATCGACGGCACCGGACAAGCTTGCGGCCGCCGCGAATTGATCCGGGCAGCGCAGCGCCCATTTGAAGGCGCCATAACCGCCCATCGACAATCCGGCGACGAAGTTATCCTCGCGCTTGTCGGACAGCGGGAAGAACGACCGCGCGAGCGCAGGCAGTTCCTCGGACAGGAACGTCCAATATTTGCCGCCGTGCTTCATGTCGGTGTAGAAGCTGCGATGTACCTGCGGCATGACGACCGCAAGGCCGTAGGCAGCGGCATAACGCTCGATCGAGGTGCGGCGCAGCCAGATCGAGTCATCGTCGCTAAGACCGTGCAAGAGATACAAGGTTGGATGCTTGTCCCCGAAGGAACGGCCTTCCATCCCGATCTGCGTTCGAGTCGCCTGCGGCAGGATGACCGTCATCGTCGTACTGAGGCCGAGCACTTCCGAGAAGAAGTGGCATTGCATAAGCGCCATACGATTACTCCCCTTCCATTCCAATATGATAAGATTATACCGTTCTTGAGCGCGATCTTAAATATGACCAATGGAGGCTGAGCATGGAACGTTGCATGACCGCAAGCTGGGACGACCGATTGTGGAAGCTTGCGGAGCCGATCTACGACCGCGCCTTCCCGCGCGAAGGCCGGAAGACCGATACGATCATACGCAGCATGCTGGCAAGGGGCGTCGGCCAGCTTCATCTCGGCATGCAGGACGGCCAAGCGCAGGCGATGGCTCTGACCGGCCGCGCGAAGCGCTGCAACGCGATTATTATCGACTATTTGGCCGTTCGCGAGGAGCTTCGAGGCCGGGGCATCGGACAAGCGTTCTTCGGCGCCGTTCGGCAATGGGCGGAGATGGACGAGAAGACGAACGGCATCATCATCGAAGTCGAATCGGAGCCGACGCCAGAGAATGCCTCGCGCGTTCGGTTCTGGCAATCCTGCGGGTTTCGACTCACGGACTACGTCCATCGCTACCGCTGGGTCCCCGAAACGTACCAGGCGATGTACCTCCCCTTCTACGATGAAGCCGCCTTGCCGACGGAAGGAGAAGAGCTGTTCCGCTCCATCAACGCCTTCCACGCGCAAGCCTACCGGTCTAGCTAGGCTTGCGCTGCCGCGATTAAGCGGAAGACATGCTCCGTCTTCGCCTCGATCCATTCTTCCGCGCTCAGGATCGCTTCTTCGAGCGTACACGGTCCAGGCACGAGCGAGAATGCCGCAGTCAGCCCCATTCGACGCGCAAGGCCGGGCGCAGGATCCACGCTGCCGCATAATGCGATGACCGGAACGTGTGCTTCGCCCGCCGCTTCGCATACGGCGCTTATGACCTTCCCCGCTTCCGTCTGCGAATCGAGCCTGCCTTCGCCCGTCACGACCCAATCTGCGCCGGCGAGCTGCTCCTTGAAACGCAGCGCTTCCATAACAAGCTGGGCACCGGACCGCATCTCCGCACCGAAACAGGCCAACAGCGCAGCTCCCGCCCCGCCAGCCGCCCCGCTGCCAGGCACGGAAGCGACCTCAATGCCTGTCCAAGCCTGCAGCTTCGCGGCGAATTGCCGCAGCGCGTCATCCAGCTCCTGAACCGTCGCGGCATCCGCGCCCTTCTGCGGACCGAAGACGCTCGTGGCCCCCTCCGGGCCGAGCAGCGGATTCCGTACGTCGCTCGCAATGACGAAGCGGCTCTCCCGTATCCTTGCATCCCAGCCGGTATCATCGATCGCGGCAAGCTCCGACAGCCCTGCACCGCCTGGCGCGAGTTCCGCGCCGGAGGCATCCAGAAGCCGTAAGCCGAGCGCCTGCAGCATGCCTGCGCCGCCGTCGTTGGTGGCACTACCCCCTAATCCGACGATGAACGACCGATAACCGCTAGCAAGCGCGTGTCGCAGCAGCAAGCCTGTTCCATAGGTCGAAGCGCGCCGTGGGTCGCGCTCGTGCTGTTCAAGTCTTGTTAGGCCGGAAGCCTCGGCAAGCTCGATGATGACCGTTCCCCCGTCGCCCAGTACGCCATAGCGTCCTGTAATCGGCCGTCCTAACGGATCCGAGGTCGGAGCCTCGATCATTCTGCCCCCGGTCGCATAGACAAGATTGTCCATCGTTCCCTCTCCGCCGTCCGCCATCGGCAGCTTCACGATCGCTGCGTCGGGCACAGCGCTGCGTATACCGGCCTCCATCGCCTGGCAGAGCGCAGCTGCGCTCGCCGACCCCTTGAACGAATCTGGCGCTAATACGATCTTCACGAAGGCATCGCTCCTCTGTGCGCAGCGATGATGCGGTCAGTCAGCTCGTTCCAAGCATCATCGACCCCGCAGCGTTCCGGCCGCGATTCGAACCACGCGACCGTGCGCTTGATCCCTTCCGCGAAAGGCACCTCGGCCTTGAAGTCCGGCACCAGCGCCTTAATCTTCGAATTGTCGAATACGCCGCTGACCGCCTTGTCGCCCAGCAGGTTGCCCACGTCATCCGGGTTGAAGGCGCAGATGAATTCGGAGGCGATGTGGACAAGGTTAGGCTCTGCGCCGGCCGCGCTGCCGATTGCGAGATAGATCTGGTCCCATGTCAGCACTTCATCGGACGTAATATGGTACGCTTCTCCGATCGCCTCCGACCTGCCTAACAGGCCGACGAAGCCTTGTGCGAAGTCCGTGTTATGCGTCATCGTCCAGATCGACTGTCCGTCGCCGTGCACGATGATCGGCTTGCCCCTGCGAATGCGGTCCACCAGCGACCACGGCTTCTGCCAGCTGTTCTGCGAAGCAGGAATCATCGTGTCCCCGTATGTGAAGGAGGGGCGCACGATCGTCACCGGGAAGCCGTTCTTCGCATGCTCAGCAAGCAGCAGCTTCTCGCAGGCAATCTTATCCCGCGAGTATTGCCAGTAGCGATTCTCAAGCGGCGTCGATTCCGTGATGATGTAGCGTTGCGGCGGTTTCTGATACGCGGAGGCCGAGCTAATGAACACATACTGCTTCGCGATCCCTTGGAAAAGCTTGATGTCCGTCTGCACGTGCTCCGGCGTGAATGCGATCCAATCGACGACGGCATCGAACGTATGGCCGCGGAGCGCTTCCGCGGCTCCGGCGGCATCCCGAATGTCGCCTTCGATGATATGCGCTCCCTTAGGGACCATCTCACTCCGCTGGCCGCGGTTGAACAAGTACAGCTCATGCCCTCTCGCGACTGCCAGCTTCGATACGGCTTCGCTGATCAGACCGGTTCCCCCGATAAATAACAGCTTCATCCCGCTCCACGCTCCTTAACGATAGAAGTTCCTTATCCAGCGATGCTGCTTTACCTTAGCAACCTGATCCTGCGGCAATCCACGGCCGTCGCCGACCGCCATATTGCTCTCGACGTTCCGTACGGAGCGCATGCCCGGAATGACCGTGGACACCGCAGGGTGACTCAGCACGTAGCGAAGCGCCGCTTCCGGCATGCCATCCACCGCTATGCCGAGATCGGATGCGATGCGCTCGACGCGTTCATGCACTTCTTGCTTGCGGTCGCCTCGGAAATAGCCGTTGCGAAAATCACCCTCGGCGAACGTCGTATCCGGCGTAATCCGCCCGGTCAAGCCGCCCTCGTCAAGCGCGACGCGCACGATGACGCCGACATTGTGCTTCTCGCATGCAGGCAGCAGCTGATCTTCCGGGCTCTGGTCGAACATGTTGTAGATGACTTGAACCGAATCGACGAGGCCGGTCTCGATCAGCTTCAGCGCGTTATTCGGCTGATGGTCGTTAATCGAGATGCCGAAGTGCCGAATTTTACCTTGCTCCTTCAACTTGCGGATCGCCTCGAGCCAATCCCCTTCGCCTACCCACTCATCGGACCAGACATGGAACTGCTGGACATCGATCGCATCGAGACCCAGATTGCTCAGGCTGCGCTCCGTGCACGCGATGACATGCTCTGCCGGGAACGCCTCATGCGCAGGGATGCCATCCGGAGCGGGCCACTGCATGTTTTTCGGCGGGATTTTCGTGGCCACGTAAATCGTCTCCCGATGCTCGCGCACCACCTGCCCGACCAACTTCTCGCTGTGACCATCGCCATAGCCCAGAGCCGTATCGATAAAGTTGAGGCCCAGCTCGATCGAACGATTGAGCGCGCGCAGCGATTCGTCGTCGGAAGCGCCGATCCATGCCGACTTGCCGATCCCCCAAGCGCCGTATCCAATCTCCGATACCTTAAGTCCTGTCTTGCCGAGTGTCCGATAATGCATGGAACAGATGACCTCCTCCTAATGATATGGGGCTAACTTTGCGGTATCGCTTACCGAACGTAGGTCGTCTTAGGTCCTTGCCCGACAGCGTCGAGACGCCGTTTCGCTTCTTCATAGACGTCTGCCGGCAGCGCGCCTCGCTCCGCGATTCTGACATTCTCCGCCAGATGCTCCGGTTTCAGCGTGCCCACAATCGCGGTCGCCATATTCGGGTTGCTCATGGTGAAGCGCAGCATGAAGCCCGTGCGGGTCTCTCCTTCCGCCAGCAGATCATCCAGCTTCGCTTGCTCGTAGAACGCCCAGCGGCTTACCGCGCCGCGTCCCGCTCCCGGCTCGCCTTGTCCGACGCCGCCGCGAATGATAATGCCCGAGCCCATCCCGGCTGCCTCAGCGATGATATCCTCATGCTCGCGTTCAATGGCCGAATACGGGATCTGGAACGTGTCGTATTCGCCCGAGGCGACGAACGGCTGGATATTAGGCATATAGGAAGAAATGCCGATCCATCTGGCCTTGCCGGATGCCTTGATTTCCTTCAGCGTCTCGAGCAGTTCGCCTTCCTCTGCCTGTGCCGGCGTAGGGCCGTGCAGCTGCAGGAGGTCGACGTAATCCGTCTGCAAGCGCTGCAGGCTCACATCGATGTTGCGCAGCAAATTTTCCCGTGTCCATACATGCGGGGTCTCGTCGTGATCGCCGCAGTCGACAAGCGTGCAGCCGCATTTGGTCGCCAGGTAATACTCGCTGCGACGCTTGCTGATGAAGCGGCCGATATATTCCTCGCTCATCCCATAATCGTAAGAGGTATCAATAAAGTTAATGCCGGCATCCAATACCGCATTCAGGATCCGGTCTGCATCGGCATCGGTTACCGGCCGCCCGCTCCATACGCGGCTGCCTCTGATCTCCATTGCGCCGTAACCCAGCTTCGTAACGTCAAGCCCTGTCCTGCCTAGAATTGCTCTCTCCATTACTATCAATCTCCCTTCCTGCGAATGAAACCGTATTCTTCCAAAATCTATTATACGCGATAACACGCGTTCATAGTAGACCTGAATCGCAGGCTAGTTCGTTACCTGCTGGTCAGCGAACGCGTGAATTCCCCTGCGATCCGGTTCATTTTTCCCCATTGGTCGACGCATAAGGATGAAATTATTTATAAATCTCACAACTTTTTAATAGTTTCTTTACAAAATCTAGGTATAATGAAGGTAATTCATGCGAAGGGGGCAGGAACATGAATCGAACTATTCAGGACGAGATCGTATTGGTGAGGGAAGAACTAATGAATACCGCCGAACGTTATCGTATGAACCTGTTGCACCCCGAGGTCATCCAAGTCAGTCAGAAGCTTGACCTTCTAATCGTGCAATCGATGCGTTCGTCGTGCAGAATCGCCTAATCCTCTATAGATCGTTCGATCGGTGCCCTGCTGCCTGCAGGGCATTTTTGTCTTGTTCAGGCCGGCTCGATGACGGCTCTCCAGATGCCGCCCGTCCATTCAACCTGATCGCCGACCTCCAGCCCGGAGTCCGCCTTATGTGCCGCGATCGGCACGATTAGCTCGCCTACCCGAATCCATAGGCCTTCCTGATCCGTACGCACGACTTCGCCGATCCGCCTCACCTGGCATGAACCACGATCCTGCTTATCCATCGTCACCCTCCTCTGTTCGGCATCGAATAGCGAGAGCCGGTCCTTCGGCAGGACCGGCTCTCGCGTACTTCTACGTCATCGTCGTTCGGTGTACATCGGCACAGCGTGCTCGTCCGTCAGGGTCATGTCCCAGTCCTCGTTACGGGCTGCATGAAGGCGATTCTCCCAATACGACTTATCCTTAATGGATGGGTCCAGCCATTCGTCCCACTGTTCCTCGCCGAGCACCAGCGGCATGCCGCCCCAATCCGAAGCATCATACCGGTTCGGCGGCGCCGTTACGACCGTGAAGGATCGATAGGCATGGCCGTTCGAATCGACACGCTCTTCATAGAGGCCCGCCATGCCGAACAAGGACTGATTGCGGATCGTGGCACGCTTCGTATGCTTCGATTTGCCTTCTTCCCATACGCTGCCGACCGCATTGCTTGGAATGATGCACCGCTGCTTCTTCACGATACGATCAAAAATCTGCTTCGTCAAGACACCCTGCAGATCCGCGTGAATCGCGTCCTTCGCCCAGAACGGGAACAACCCCCATCGGGATTCGACGAGCTTACGCTCTTGTCTTCTACCGACCACGATCGGCATGTCTTCGGTCGGCGCGATCGCTTCCCGCGGTTCATACACAGACATGACCTTGTTCACTTCGAAGCGCTCCCTGATGTCCTCCAACCTTGCCGTAAGCGCGATTCGCTCTCGCATCGGCGCTTACGCTTCCGGCTCTGCGACTTCGTCCAGCTCGGTCTTGCTGCGGCGATGTGCCGCCCGCTCCACGCTCTGATCCGTCTCGCTCACGCCTTGCATCATGGCTGCTGCGTCCGCTTGCTGCTGCAGTTGTTCCTCCGTCTGTCCGATTCCGTGCGCACCTTGGTGGTTTCTGCTGGATGCCATCGAATTTCGCTTCCTTTCGGCTGAATGCTAGTTACGGCATTAGCGTATCCCGAAAGGCGGCGAATTATGGGTTCAACGCCTATTATCGTTAAGTCGGTTGAACGGTCAGCGCACGTTCAAGGGCATCCAGCGGCTGCTGAAGCTCCTGCTGCCCGAGCGTTCGCAGGTAGGCGAGCATGCCTCTCACGACAACCATGTTCCTGTCCTGCTTCACCTGCTCCGACTCGAGCGCGTGCAAGCAGGCCAACGCCTCTTCTCTTCGGCCCTCGTCCAGCTCGGCCCGTTCGACCGCGCGACGAACTTGGAGCACGGCCCGCTTCCAGTCCGCCGTACGGCCTCCGACCCGTTCCTGAAAATGCGCGAGCGAGTCGTTGAACATATTCGCATCGAGCAGCGGCGGGCGTCCTTTGCGAAGCATTCCTTCGACCATCTCATCGAGCCGCTCCATGATGAAGGACGCTAGAACGTCGCTGGACATCGGCTGCGGCGTGAAGGCGAAGAAGAAGACAAAATCATTCAAGATAGCATGGATGACGCTTGCCGCGTCGAGCGCGTACGGCTCCATCGCGTCGCCATAAATATCCGTCACGCAGGCCGTCATCCGTTCCAGGCCGCTGACCCGCACCTCCACTAGCAGGGCGGACAGCTGTTCATTCACCTGTCCGGTCTGTTCGGCGAGCATCATGACGAAGAAATCCCGTCCCTCCCTGCTATGCTCGAGCAGGTAACGCACGACGACATGCAGCCGTTCATGCGGCGACATGCGGCGGTCCGACTGGAGGTGCTGCAGCTTCTCTTCGAACTGCGCGTAGTAATGCCGCAGTCCGGATAAGAGCAGGTCCTCCTTGGACTTGAAGTAGAAGTACACCAGACCTTTCGCGATCCCCGCTTCATCCGCGATTTCTTGAATCGATGAGGCGTGATAGCCCTTCGCCGCGAAGCACCGAAGCGCGCACTCCAAGATGTGCTCGCGCTTCGGATTCATCGCCTGTTCCCCTAGATGATCACGCATGCTCGGCTCCAGGACGCTTGCGGCGCAGCTTCATCAGCGCCTCGTACACGATCGGTACGATCAGCAGCGTAAGCAGCGTCGAGCTCGTCAATCCGCCGATGACGGTCACGCCGAGGCCGCGCGATATGATGCCGGCGCTCTCGAACCCGAATGCCAGCGGCAGCAGCGCACCGATCGTAGCCAGCGCCGTCATGAGAATCGGGCGCAGTCGCGTCCCGGCAGCTTCTAGCAGCGCGTCGCGGGTAGACAGACCTTCTTGCTCCTTCTTAATCACGCGGTCGATCAATACGATGGCATTCGTCACGACGATCCCGATGAGCATCAGCGCGCCCATCATCGCCGACACGCTGATCGTCTCGTCCGCGATCCACAGTCCCAGCATCGCGCCGATGACCGTGAACGGCAGGGAGAACAAGATCGCGAACGGCGCGAGCCCGCCGCCGAACGTGATGACCAGCACGAGATACACGATTGCGATCGCTGCAAGCATCGCAAGGCCGAGCTGCGTGAACGTCTCGTTGATCTGTTCCGTTACGCCGCCGAATTCGACATCGATTTCGGAAGGCAGGCCAAGCGATTCAATGGCGGACTGGGCATCCGCAGAAGCTTTGCCGACATCGGCCGTCGCTACCTTCGCAGAGACGGAGGCATACATCCGCCCGTCTTGGCGCGTGATCGTGTTCGGCGACTCCCCTTCCTCGACAGTGGCGATCTCGCTGATCGGTACCTGGAAGCCAAGCGGCGAAGCGATTGTCTCCGCTTGGATCTCGTTGATCGATCCGTACGCCTTCTTGTCGACCTCCACGTATACCGAATAATTTTTACCGTCCACTTGTACTTGCGTCAACACCGGCCGTTCGCGTACAGGGCTCAGCTTCATCGCGATCTGGCCGGCTGTCAGGCCGAGACTGCTGAGCTTCGCTTGATCCGCCACGATCGTGTACTGTCCGTAAGCTTCCTGAATGCTTGATTCGATATCTTCGAATCGATCGTCCTGCGCCAGTACCGCCTCGACCTGCTGCACGGCCGGTTTAATCGCATCGTAGCTCGGTCCGTAGACATTCAAGCTGAGATTGCCTCCGCCGATCCCGCCCGTCATGTCGAGCTGACCCCATTCGCCTTGGGCGCCTGTCTTCTCCTGCAGCTGAACGAGCAGCGTCTCCTTCTTCTCTTCGAACTGCTCAGTCTCGCTGTCGAACAGAATATAGAACAGTCCCGACTTGGTGCTGCCCGGACTTAATGGATTGCCGCTTCCGCCCACCGAGAACTGCAGGCTGTCAACGTCCGGATAGGCCAGCAACAGCTTCTCCGCTTCCATTGCTGCGGACTTGACCGCGTCGATCGTCTCGCCCGGCGCTGGCGAATACGTGACGACCGCATACTTCTGCTCCTCCTCCGGCAAGAAGCTGACGCCGACCAGCGGGTACAGGAATAGGCTTCCGACTAGAACCAATACCGCCAAGCCGAACGTGATCCATTTATGGTTAAGCGACCAGCGCAGCGTCTTCTTATAAGCCCCTGCCAGTCGGCCCTGGTTATTCTCGTCATGCTGCTTGCCCTTCACGCCGTTCTTGAACATCAGATGACCGAGCATCGGCACGATCGTTACGGCGACCAGCAGCGATGCCAGCAGCGCATATACCATCGTCAGCGCGAACGGCATGAACAATTCGCCGACCATGCCGCTTACGGCAGCGAGCGGTACGAATACGGCGATCGTCACGATCGTCGAGGATGCGATCGGCACGAACATTTCGCGGGTCGCTTCCAGGATAAGTTCCCTTCCCTTCAGCTTCTCGTTCGAAAGCGTGATGCGTCGGTATATGTTCTCGATGACGACGATCGAATCGTCGACGACGCGGCCGATCGCCACGGTCATTGCGCCAAGCGTCATCATGTTCAGCGTAATGTCGTTCTGCTTGAGCAGCAGAATCGCGATGAGCAGCGACAACGGGATCGACACGACCGAGATCAGCGTTGTACGAATGTTCCGCAGGAACAGCAGAATGACGACGATCGCGAACAGCGCGCCGAACAGCGCCTTGCTCAGCATCGTCTCGACCGACTTCTCGATCGGTTCGCCTTGGTCAAGCATCGTATCCAGATTCAGGCCCTCGATCTCCTCGGCATAGGCAGCCGCCTTCTCCTTCACGAGGTTCGCCACATCGACCGTATTGGCATCCGGCGCCTTCACGATCTGCAGGCTGATCGATTCTTGTCCGTTCGTCCGGGACAGCGATTCCGCTTGTCCGACCAGCGCGATGTCTGCGATCTCCTGCAGCTGAACCGTAGGAATTCCGGCAGGCGGAGCCGCCGGCTGCATGGCTTCGCCCGGTGCCGATGGCATCGCTCCGCCGCCGGCAGCTGTCGGCATGACGGGAATCGCCAGCGTCTTCAGCTGCTCGAGCGTGACGATATTGCCGTCGACGACGACCGTCTTCTCGGTGCCTTCCATCTCGAATAGGCCGAGCGGCGCTTTAATGGAAGAGCCTTGAATAATGCCTCTTACGATCTCTTCGCTAAGTCCAAGCTCGCTCATTTTGCCGTAATCGAAACGAAGCTGCGCTTCCTTCACGAATTGGCCTGCGACCTGCACGCTCGCGACGCCCTTCAAGCCTTCGAAGGAAGGGCCGATTTCGTCTTCGACCAGCCTTGTCAGATCCTCGAGCGGCATTGTATCGCTAGAGGCGCTAATCGAGAGAATAGGAAAAGCATTGATGCTGATTCGGTTAATCGACGGCGGTTCAACGCCGACCGGCAGCTTCACGCCCTGGATCGCTTCTTCGACCTCGTCCTCCGCTGCCGCCATATCCTTGCCGAACTCGAATTGCAGCATGATCGCGGCGACGTTCTCCATCGACTGCGATTGCACGATCTCGATGCCGCTTAGATTGACGATTCGCTGTTCGAGCGGCTTCGTGATGCCCTCCAATACTTCCTCCGGCGCGGCGCCAGGGTAGATGGCTGTCATCTGGAGCACAGGCAGCTCCAGATTCGGCAGTGTCTCTTGCTTCATGTTCAGACCGGCATACAACCCGGCGAACGTAATGATCGCCGTTATGATCCAGATGGCAAACTTGTTGTTGATCGAGAAACGAATAACGCCTTTCATTTTGACACCCTCTCATCATTGACTTAACGTTCAAACTTGTCCCATAACCTACTGAACTACTATATAATAATTTGACCACCATTACAAATTCATGTTGACCGGTCATTCAACTAACATTTTCAACTCCATTCTCCATAAGAAAATGCTTGTTAGGTTTACCAAGACATGGTACTTTTCAATTGACGACATTAATCGACAATAAGGTGGACGACCATGATCCAGCAACTCATCGCGAATATGGCGCTATTCGTTGCCTTCTTATTCTTCTTCACGCAATTCGTCGCTCGACAAGATACCCCGACGCATACCTTCCGGATCAGGCTGTCCATCGGCGTATTGTTCGGCTTCTTCGGCATTACGCTTATGTTCTTCTCCGTGCAGCTCACGGAAGGGATGCGGCTCGATTATCGGCAGCTTGCCATCGTCACAGCCGCTGCTTATGGCGGATGGCCGGCATCGATTCTTGCGGCCTGCTTGATCGCGCTCGGTCGCGTCATGTTCTTCGACGGATGGAACGACTCCTCCGCGATGGCGGTGTTGACCGCGCTTACCTCAGGCATTGTCAGCGGTATTCTTGTCCATTACTTGAAGCGTTATGCAATCCGGTGGTCGGCGTTGATTCTGCTCGTTGTTGCAGTCGTCAGCGCTGCGATGTACGGCTTGCAGGGGTTAGACAGCCTGAACGTGCTTCCGATATACCTCCCGATCCTAATCGTCGGAGCCGTATTCGTTGCGTTATTCATTCATTTCTTATCCAGCAACGCGCGGCTGCAGTCGGAGATCTTACGAAGCGAGCATCATCTGCGCAAGCTCAAGACATTGAATGAGACGCTGCTCAATGCTTCCACGCAGGTGGGCATATTTGCTGTCGATCCCGCGGGCAAGTTCATTGTGTTCAATCGCGGTGCCGAACGGATGCTCGGCTACAAGGCGAAGGCGGTGATCGGGAAGGAGACGCCGGCTTTGCTGCACGACCCAGAGGAAGTGGCCGCACGCGAATCTGCGCTGGCCGCGCGTCTCGGCAGGCCGCTGGCGCCCTTCGAGGTGTTCCTGACGGATGCGGAGGATGGTACGCGGGAATGGGTCTACATCCGGAAGGACGGGAGCCGCTTCGTGGTGAACCTCATCGCGAACAAGCTTGAGCATGACGGCGAACATTTCGGCTTCATGGCGATCGCAGCGGATATTACGGAGCAGAAAAAAGCGGAGGCGCAGCTGCTCGAAGCCAATCGCGTACTGAGGGAGCTCTCTACGATCGACGGACTGACCGGCATTCCCAATCGCAGAGCCTTCAATGAGCAGTTGGAACGCAATTGGTCCTATGCCTTGCGACATGAGAAGCCGCTTACGCTCATTCTGTTCGATATCGATTACTTCAAGCGCTACAATGACCGTTACGGACATCTTCGCGGCGATGATTGTTTGAGACAGGTGGCACAAGCCGCTGCAGCGGCCATTACGCGCAAGACCGACTTCATCGCGAGGTACGGCGGCGAAGAATTCGCCATACTGCTGGCCGACACGCCGTCCGAACCCAGCGAACGAATCGCGGAACGCGTACGGCAGACCGTGGAATCGCTGGCCATCCCGCATGACGACTCGCCCGCCCATTCCGTCGTGACGATCAGCGTCGGCTGCAGCACTTTCTTCCCTTCCGTTCAAGACAGCCCTTCCAAGCTGATTGCGGTGGCGGACCAAGCGCTCTATCGCGCGAAGGAGACGGGCCGCAACCGCGTCGCAGCGTCACATTCTCTGGGCGCGCTTGACTCAAGCAATAGCCGATAAGGCGCGAACAAACAAACAACCCGCATACCGCCTCCACAGAGGCAGTATGCGGGTTGTTCGTGCTTACAGGTCCCGGCTGATCTCCCAATCCTTCTCGCCGATTCCCTGTTCGACCGCAAAATCGAAGTCTTCGATATCGAAAAGCTGTACGGGGGCTTCCGCATCGATAATCCGATCCTGCAACTCGAGCTGGTCGGTCAAGATCGGAATCTGCAGCCTGGATGCCGTCAGAATCTGCTCGGTCTCGACAGGATCGAACGTCTCTCCGTACACGGCATTATCGAGTGCGTTCACGACGATGAACGAGACGTTCTCGTTCAGGATCAGCGGCGAGCTCTCCCGCCACGGTACCTGCAGCGCACGTTCAATTTTTTTCTTATTCAGCGGGTCCTGGAAAAATTCGATCAATTCGCCGATTTTCGCCTTCACGTGACGATCGTCGTCCGGGTCGTCCATAACCGGCTCGGCCCCATCCTTCATATCGTACAATTCCATGATGGTCGAATAGGGGATCAAGTAATCGACCGGATGGGCGGGAACGAGAAGCTGCCCGTAGGTTGCCACCATTACGGCTTCGATGACAAAGCGCCGACGCATGGCTCATTCCTCCTTGTTCGTCTCTCTAACCGGTCAAGACAAGCTCTATTCCGGCGCATGATGTACATGTCGTACCTATTATACACCATTCGATCGCTCGTACACAGGTCGAATCGTTGATCTATGCGAGATGCTGCTTCAAGAACATGTGAACGGTTCGTTGATGTCCGGCACCCGTATAGTGTCCGGCGAACGGATAGTTTACGATCTGCTTATGCGTGGAAGAGATAGCTTGGTAGGCCGCATAGATCGTCTCCGGCCAGCATACCGTATCCTTCAAGCCGGCCGAGACAAGGATCGGGCATGTGATTCGATCGGCGCAATTGACGGCGTCATAATAGCTCAACGTGTTCAGCACGGCCTCGAGATGCTCGGGATGCCGATTCACGAATTCCGCGGCCTCCGACAGCGAGCCGGTGGAATGGAAGATGCCATAATCCATCTGGCACATATTCGGGATGTCCGCGACCGCGGCACGAATACGGGGGTGGAAGGCTGCCGTTAACAAGACGATGCCGCCGCCTTGGCTGCCTCCCATCGCAATGACCCGCTCCGGATCGATCTCCGGCTGTGCCAGCACCCATTCGACGGCCCGCAGCGCGTCAGCCATGATCGCCTTGTAGTAGCATGTATCCTTATCGAGAATCCCCTGCGTGATCCAGCCTTTGGTCATGCCGTAGCCATTCGGCATCGTATTGCCCGTCTCTCCGCTCTGGCCGCGGACGTCGACCGCGAATACCGCGTAACCGCGTAACAGCCATGCGGCATAGTCTTCGGGATCGCCCTTGGAGCCGGTATAGCCGTGGAACGAGATCAGGCATGGCGGCGCGGCAGCCGAGCGGTCGCCCTGGCTGGGCGGAAGCATGTACAGCCCGTGAACAGGCGTCCCGGCATAGCCTTCATAGACGACCTTATAGGCTTGGACGCCGATCAGTTCGGTCGGCAGTACGGTCTGATCCGCTTGCGGGGGACGACCTGTATGTGCGGCAAGCAGCTGCTCCCAATGGGCCTCATAATCGGACAATGCCGTCCGAGTCGGCTGGATGTTCGCAAGCATGCTCAACTTACTGTCGATGTAATGCATCTGCTTCTCCCTCTTCCGTTACGTATCCTTGCCCGTACGCGCAATGACGGTCTCTACCTTCTGCATGCGTATATACTCGTTCTTCTCTAGATCGGTGCGAAAATAAGCGAACATGTAAGCTGCTTCCAAGAACGTCAGTGCCGGATAGACGGCTACGCTGCCGTTCGTGAACGGATTGTCGATCAGCACCTGCCACTCGCCTGCACGGTTCCCCTTGTCAATCGCGGCAAAAATCTCGCGTTTGTACCGCGCAATGCCTTCATAATGCTCCCAGATGCTCACCCAGGACGGGCTGACACGACCCGGCTCCGGCAGTGCCGTACGCCCGCGTGCGAGCAGTTCGTCGGCTTCCTCGATCTGCTCCTCGTCGTACGTCTGCAGGTAGACGCGGTAATCGTCCAGGAAGCGGCGTACGGCCGCGAAGCCTTCCTGCCGCAGCGCGTCGCCGAATGCGGCCTCTTCCCCGCGCGCTAAACCCGTGAATGCGGCGAATGTGCCGCCTGTAGTCGTCATTGACATGCCATGCTCTCCTTTCCGCCTTGCCTGCTGGCTAGCGAAGCTGCGCGCGCAAGCAATCATGCAAACGGCGCAAGGCCTCATGATGAGTCTGCGCCGTTCATGCTTATTTTAAGAGTATGAGATCCATAATTCCTCTTATAAATATTCGTTCTCGTGCTTCGCCTTCAGCCGCTGCCAGCGCCGTTCGACCTCTTCCTCGAACGACTTCAGCGCTTCGGCGTATTCCGGACGCGTCAGATGCTTCGTCTTGCCCATGTTCTTCAGCCAATCCGAAAGCGGAATCCGCTTGCCCTTGTCCTCGGGATTGAACGTGATGTTCGTGATCCCCTTCTCGACCTCATAGAGCGGGAAGAAGCAGGAATTGACGGCTTCGTCGATCAGCTCCTGGCCGATCTTCTCCTCGGAGAGCCAGTTCAGCGGGCAAGTGATGAGGATCTTGCCGTAGACCAAGCCTTCGTTCTGCGCGTAGTACTGCGCCTTGGCAGCCTTGCGCAGCAGATCCTGCGGCAGCGACTCGGAGCCCGTGAACACATAAGGGATGTTCGTCGCAGCCATGATCTGCGCCGTATCCTTATGGTGGAACAGCTTGCCGCCTTGATGCTTGCCGACGTTCGACGTCGACGTGCGGTGGCCGAGCGGCGTCGAGTACGACTGCTGTGCCCCGGTGTTCATATAGCCTTCGTTATCGTATTCCACGATGATCATCTTATGATTGCGGAGCGCGCTGCCGATTGCCGGACCCATGCCGATATCCATGCCGCCGTCGCCGGTAATCATGACGAACGTGAAATCGTCCTTCAGGCCGAGCCCGTCAAGCTCGCCGCGTCGCTTGCGCTCCCAGAACATCTCGACGACGCCGGACAGCGTGGCCGCTCCGTTCTGGAACAGGTTGTGAATGTACGTCGCCTTGTGCGAGGAGTACGGGAAGCCGGTCGTGACGACCATTGCGCAGCCTGTCTGGTACAAGGCCACGATATCCCCCTCGATGCCCTTGAAGAACAGCTCCAAGCCGGAGAAGATCCCGCAGCCCGGACATGCGCCGTGGCCCGGTGCCAGCCGCTTCGGCTTCTTCGTGAGCTGGCGCACCGGCGGCACCTTCACCTTCAGCTTGCCTGTCTCCTCTTCCTTCTCGACCGTGATCAGGCCCGTCTTCAGGTCCTCATACTTGAGCGGCTCCAGCACGCGCTTCGGCGCCTTATCCGGGTCGCCTGGCGTATGGCCGTAATAATCGAACGGCACGTCGACCTTGCCCTTCTCGGCTGCTGCGATCGCAAGCTCGAAGAAGTGATGGCCGTCCTCGGCGTAGAAGTCTTTGCCGCCGAGGCCGTAGATGCGGCTGACGACCAGCGTATCCCGGTTGCCGAGCGTGAACAGCGCGGCCTTGATCTCGTTCGTCATGTTGCCGCCATATGCGCCGTAGGAGTCTGCGCGGTCCCCGATCGTAACGGCCTTCACGTTCTTCAGCGCCTCGGCGATCTGCTTCTGCGGGAACGGGCGGATCATGTTCGGCGCGATGGAGCCCGCCTTGATGCCCTTCTCGCGCAGCTGGTCGACCACGTCCTTGATAATCTCGGAGGCCGAGTTCATCAAGAACACCGCGACTTCGGCATCTTCCATCCGATACAGATCGAGGATCGGATATTCGCGGCCAGTCAGCTGCTTGTATTCCTGCTGAATGCGATCGAACACTTCGCCTGCGCGATACATCGCCTGCGACTGCTGATAGCAGTTGTTGATATAGTCGGGCTCGTTCATGTAAGGGCCGACCGTAATCGGATTGTTGCGGTCGAGGACGTGCATGAAGCCTTCCGGCGGCAGCTCGCCTACGAATGCATGCACGTCGCTGCGATGCGCGAACGTCTGCACGCGGCGCTTCTGATGGGACGTGAAGTAGCCGTCGGAAGCGACCAGCACAGGCAGGCGCACCGAAGGGTCTTCTGCGAGCTTGATCGCCATGATGTTCATGTCGTAGACGGCCTGCGGATCGCGGCACATCAGGATCGGCCAGCCCGTGTTGAGCGCGTAGTATAGGTCGGAATGGTCGCCGTGGATGTCGAGCGGTCCGGAGACCGAACGGCAGACCAGATTCATGACCATCGGGAAGCGCGTGCCGGATTGGACCGGCATCTGCTCGAGCATATAGAGATAGCCGTTGGAGCTCGTCGCGTTGAACACGCGGCCGCCCGCCGCCGAAGCGCCGTAGCAGATGCCTGCGGAACCGTGTTCGCCGTCGGCCGGGATCAGCTTGATATCATGCTGCCCGCTTGCCTTCATCAGGTCAAGGAATTGCGCGACCTCCGTAGACGGGGAGATCGGGAAGTAACCCATGACGTGATAGTTGATCTGATGGGCAGCGTAAGCCGCCATCTCGTTGCCGGATTCATAGACCATGCGCTGCTCGACCGTGCCGGCCAGGCCTTCTTTATTGATATCGATTGCCATGGAAGCTCACCTCGCTATTCGTGATTGCAGCTCGCGCTGCATGCCTTACCACTCAAACTCAATTCGCAGCCAATTGGAATCGATGCGGCACGCGGTGCTCGTCGCCGTAGCCGTCCGTCTCGCGTTCCGACGACAGGGCCTCGGTCGGGCATGCGACTACGCATTTCAAGCAGCCTTTGCAATATTGATAATCGATCCCCTGCAGGAACATCTGCGGACGCCCCTTCTTGTCCGGCTGCTCCTCCCATACGAAGCAGAAGTCCGGACATGCGGTATCGCATGCCGCGCAGTGAATGCAGGCTTCCTCCGCAAAATGCGGCATCATGCCTTGTCTGGATATGCTCAGATCCTTCAGAATGCTGTTGCCCGGGTTGATGATCGTCCCGCCCATCGGCTGCGTCTCATAGCCCAGCGCGGGAATGTCCCAGCGCGTATGCTTCGGCATTGTCATGCCTTCCGGGAGCGCGAACGTCTGCGAGCGCACCTCTTGGTAGCCGCGATCGAACGTGCGAAGCGCCGGCTCGACGGCTTGCGGGTACTTCTTCTCCAGCGATTTGCGAATAATGCCCTTCATGTGCTCGGCGTCCAGAAAATCGCAGAGGCGGAACATAGCGCCCAGCATGGCCATGTTGACGCGGTTGTTCTCGTCAAGCGAGATACCGGTCGCGTCGACGACCGCAATCGTGCCGCCGAGGAGCTTCAGCTTGTCTTTCAGATGCTCCGGCGATTTCGCCGAATTGACCAATACCATGCTGTCCTCGTAGATGCCGCTGATGACGTTGACCGTTTTGGACAGGTTTTCATGGAAGATTCCGACGATATGCGGCCGTTCGACCGGCGTCGTATCGCGGATATTGACGTCCAGATCACAGAACCGAATATGCGCTTTAACGGGTGAGCCCTTCTTTTCCGAGCCATAGGATGAAAAGCTGACCCCATTGAATCCGCTTCCAACTACGCCTGCCTCAGCCAGCATTTTGCCGGCCAGGTTGGCGCCCAAGCCGCCGATCGACTCTAGTCGGATCTCGAAGAAACCCAGGTCGTTCGTCTTTGGTAGAATCGCCATGTCCCCACTTCCTTTTCGATTTGTCTGAATAATGCCAAGCTTTCCTCTACTCGCAAAACTTAAAAAATTCCATTTATAAGTATACCAGCTATCGCCGGGAAGGCATAGAGCTTTTCCTTGAAAAGTTGCGATTCCCGCTCCAGCGATTGCCGCAACTCCCCTTATTAATCGATCCATTCGACAAGGCATGCCTTCACAGCCCCGCTATTATATTCGTAACCTGCATGCTTGATGATCAATACGCGGCCGACGTGCGGCCTTCCACCGACGGGATGCGCATTCATATCGTCCTATGATATGATATTCCACATTCTGATCCATTCGCCCTCACTAGCATAATCCCCCCGAATGCGGCGGGATTCGACACGGAAGGAGCTTCATCGATGACAGATTCCGCATCTACTACCCGCAATACCAAGCTTGTCATGGCCAGCGTCGTCATGGCGATGCTCATCGCTTCGATGGATTCCACCATCACCAATACCACGATGCCGGTCGTGGCGGATGAGCTCGGCGAGAACGACTCGCTCTACTCCTGGACCTTCGCGTCCTACATGATCTTCTCTACCATAATGGCACCGCTCGCCGGCCGCATATCGGACTTGTTCGGACGCAAACGGATTTTCGGCTTCGGCATCGTGCTGTTCCTATTCGGCTCGCTCCTATGCGGACTATCGGGGTCGATGCTCCAGCTCGTGCTCTACCGCGCGGTTCAAGGCATCGGCGCGGGCATCATGATGCCTTTCCCGATGATCATCGCGGGCGATATATTCTCGGTCGAGAAGCGCGGCAAAATCCAAGCGCTGTTCACCGGCATGTGGGGGTTGTCCGCACTGCTGGCGCCTCTGCTCGGCTCGTTGTTCGTGGAACAGCTGAATTGGCGTTGGATTTTCTATATCAATGTGCCGATCTGCCTGCTCTGCCTGTTCCTGCTCCGCAATTATCGCGAGGTGTATCAGCCTAAGCCGGCACAAGTCGATTATCTCGGTTCCCTGTTGTTCGCCGTCGGCATCAGCCTGCTGCTGGCCGCAACGACATCCGAGCAATATCCGCTTCTGCTCGCGGCATTCGGCGCGCTGTTCATTACGATCTTCTATGTCTATGAACGCAAGCATCCGTCGCCGATCGTGCCCCTCTCGCTGTTCGCGAACAAGCCGATCCGCTGGATGATCGTCAATTCATTCGCCGTCTGCTGCGCGCTGTTCGGCACCTCTTCTTACATTCCGCTGTTCCTGCAAGAGCAGGGCTTCAGCATCTTCACGAGCGGGCTTGCGCTGCTCGGCATGTCCGCGGGCTGGATGATTACCGCTACGCCGGCAGGCAAATGGGTGCTGCGCTACGGCTATCACCGGCTGCTCATCATCGGCAACCTGACTTGTCTGTTGTCAGCCGCCATGCTGTCGCTGCTCGGTCCGGACACCGGCTTCTGGTACGTCTTTGCCGCGCTCACCGTGCAAGGCGCGGGCTTCGGCATGATTTTCACGGTCAGCACGATCGGCGCCCAAGAGCTAGTCGAGCCTCACCAGAAAGGCGTCTCCTCTTCCCTACAGATGTTCGCGCGCAATATCGGGACGGCAATCGGCGTCACGATCATGGGCAGCCTGCTGCTGAAGAACCCCGACTTCATGGCAGGCGTCTCCAACGCCTTCCTCTATGGGCTAATCGCGACCGCCTTCGCGACGTTGACGGTATGGTTGATCCGCAATCCGGCGAACAAGACAGAGCAAGCTTAACGAAGTGCCGTTACGAACAAGGGACAGCCGCGCGGGCTGTCCCTTGTTCGTTATGCATGCAGCTTGTCAATGCGTTCCAGCAGCGTCTCCCGCCAGCTTGCAGCGAGATCCGGGATCGCCAATAGCCGCTGGGAAGCCGCTAGATCTTGCTTGCCGAACAGCATAATGCGCGAGGCGTCGAATACGGTCATGCGATGCGCTTCCGGATGCCTGCTCTCGAGACGGAGCAGATCGCCTGCCTGTACCTCGCCCTCATCCAGCACCCTTAGATAGAACCCCGTATAGCCGGACTGCTGCACTTGTTCCGGAAGCATGGGCAGCCCATGCTTCAGCGCCAGCTTGAAGCACGGCAGACGCGCCTGCGTCACCTGTAACCGCGCACTGCCTGCCTGGAACACATCGCCGATGCATACCTCTTGCTCCAGAAGCCCGGTGACCGAGAAGTTTTCGCCGAAGGCGGCGTAGTCCATCGGCTTGCCCCACTCCGCTTCCCAATAGGACCTGTGCGAGTACGAATAGACGCAGATCGCCTTATCCGGCCCGCCGTGATTGACCAGATCCGCCTGGCCGTCGCCGGCCAAGCCATTCCGCGTCACGGAAGCGCTGCCCGCGATCGGCTGCTTGAATATGCCTGTCGCAACTTCCTTGCTGCCGTGGGGAACGCTCACCGGTAGACCGATATTGATGGAGAGCAGCCTGCTTGGCGTCAGCTCGTCGTTCATGCCATCACCGCCGTAATGAAAGATGAAGCCATTATAATGCCAGTCCCTGCCAAGCGCAAGACAGAAGGGCGCGATGTTACATTTCGACACGGCCGTCGAACGGTCGAGCCCAAACTGTCGAAATTGTCTGTCGAATCCATTATTTTCTTGCAATTTCATGCGCTTCCCCGGGAAATAAATCATGGGCTATTTC
>JAEWJS010000161.1 GCA_023386495.1 Bacillota bacterium
GGTCTGGCCATTATCGAGCGGATGCTGGGCACGATGAAGCTACAGGCGACGACGGAGACAAGCCGTCAAGGGACAAGCGTGCGAATTGTTCCCAGTGCGAGCAAGAATTAAACCAGAATTAACCGAAAACTAACCGGGCATTAACCGATGCCCGCCTTCCTCTTAACCTCTCTTCGCTATGCTGATGAGGAGAGAGAGGAAGGAGATGAACCAATCATGCATGACGTATTGCGAACGCGGCAGCTCTGTAAGCAGTATAACGGTCAGACTGTTCTGGACCAGGTGAATCTGGATGTGCGCAGGGGGAGCATCTACGGCTTCATCGGCCAGAACGGCGCAGGCAAATCGACCTTGATGCGGATCGCGGCCGGACATGCGAAGCAGACGGCAGGGACGATCGAGCTGTTCGGGGAAACGGACCACGCGCGGATCAATCGGGCGAGAGCGAGAATCGGCATGACGATCGAGCGCCCCGCGCTGTATCCGGGCATGACCGCCGAAGAGAACCTGGAAGTGCAGCGGCTGCAGAAGGGCGTTCGGGACAAGACAGCGATCGGGAAGATGCTTGAATTGGTGGGCTTGCAGGGAGTCGGCAAGAAGCCGGCAGGCGAATATTCGCTCGGCATGAAGCAGCGTCTTGACCTTGCTTGCGCGCTCTTGGGCGAGCCGGAGCTCCTGATTCTGGACGAGCCGACGAACGGATTGGATCCGGTCAATGTCGTGGAAGTCAGAACGCTGCTCAAGCGGCTTAACCGGCATAACGGCGTGACGATCCTGATCTCCAGCCATGTGCTCAGCGAGCTGCATCAGCTTGCGACGGATTACGGCATCATTCATCGCGGGCGGCTGCTGGAGCAGCTGACGGCACAGGAGCTCAGCGAACGCTGCAGGCAATACTTGCTCATTAAGGTGGACGACCCGATGAGAGGGGCCGAGATCATCGGCGGCACGCTGGGGACGTCGGCCTTCGACTTGCTGCCGGACGGCTCGATCCGGTTGTTCGCCTGTCTGGACGAGCCCGGCGAAGTCTCGTCCATGCTCGTGAACGCGGGGCTGACGATCGAGCAGTTCACGCCGATGGGCGAGCAGTTGGAGAGCTACTATGTCCGGCGGATCGGGGGTGACGCGCATGCAGCAGCTGCTGGCATCTGAATGGTACAAGCTGCGGAAGAACGGCACGTTCCTGTCCCTATGCGCGAGCATGGCGCTCCTGTCCATTGTCCTCCCCGCGATTATCTATTGGACGAGAGCGAGTCAGGAGGGCATCAGGATCGGGAGCACCGTCATTGAATTATTCGGCAATGCCATAATGATCAATCAGCTCTATCTGAAAATCTCGGTCGGCATCCTCGCCGCCTTCTTCATCGCGAGCGAATACCGGGACGGCGTGCTGAAGCGGACGATGTCGGCAGGAATCGAACGGCATGCGGTCTACCTATCGAAGCTATTGGTATATGCCTGCGCGGTCATTGCCGCGGCACTCATCCTTCCGGTTCTCGTCCTGCTGATCGGCAGCCTCATGAACGCGTTCGGATTGTTGTCGGGCTATGGGCAACTGGAGGGGACAGCGATGGCCGGCTATTATCTCCGCACGACAGCCTTCACGATGCTGTTCGCAGCTGCTTATGCATCGATCGCTGCATGGTTCGCTGCGCTATCGGCGGACAGCGGAAAGACCGTCGGCATCTCGATTCTGTTCTTCCTGTTCGCGGATCAGATTCTTGCCGCAATCAGCAGCCATTTCCCGGTCGCGGCGAAGCTGTATGATTACTCGATCTTCCGGCTATTCAGTGCGGTCATGTCGGCTGCGATGGAACGGCAGGATATGCTGCCCGCGATAGCGATGCCGCTGCTCACGATCGTGGTATTCGCAGCACTGGGCGTGCGGACGGTATTGCGGCAAGAAATTCAATGACGCAGCGCAATTTCCGGCAAAATCCGGCGAATGCTGGGACAGTGGCACTTATTATGTGGTTTAATGGAAGGAGCGAAAGCGACGACTACGACGAGAAGGATGGGATGATGTGACACGAACGGTACGAACGGGACAACTGGTGCTTCTCCTGCTACTGACGCTCGCGCTCGCGATGACTGCATGCTCTGGCTCGGGCAGCAACACGGACGAGACGCCGGATGCAAGCCCGGAGAACACGGCAGCGAACGAACTTGAACCGGCCGAACCCGAGCCTGAACCGGAGCCTGAACCGAAGGCGCTGGCACCGCTCACCGGTATGCCGGTCGAAGATGTCGTGACAACCCGTCCTGTGGCCGTCATGATCAATAATTTTGGCGCAGCGCGCCCGCAATCCGGACTTCCGCATGCCGACATGGTGTGGGAGGTGCTCGCCGAAGGCGGCATCACGCGGCTGATCGCCGTGTTCCAGAGCGACGCGTTCGAAGGCCCGATCGGCCCGATTCGCAGCATTCGTCCTTACCTGATCGAGCTGGCGGATACATACGGCTCGATTATCGCGCACGCCGGCGCTAGCAATGACGCGTATGCCATTCTGCAGCGGCAGGGCAAGCCTTATCTCGATGAGATCTCGAACGCGGGCACGTACTTCAAGCGGGACAAGAGCCGCAAGGCGCCGCATAACCTGTACTCGGATCTGAAGAGTCTGAGAGAGGGTGCCGAGAAGAAAGGTTACGACGCGATGACCGTACATGGCGGGTATCCGTTCATGGAGACGGCCGTGCCGCCGATTGGCAGCACGGATGCGACGAAGATCGAGATCAAGTTCATGCTGAACAATTACAAGGTGTCGTACGCGTACGATGCCGTGACGCAGCTGTACAGCCGTTCGATCAACGACAAGCCCCACACCGACCTGACGAGCGGCGATCAATTGACGGCGACCAATCTCGTCGTGCTGGGCACGCGCCATAAGGTGCTGGACAACGAAGGCCGCATGGAGGTCGATCTGAAGAGCGGCGGGCCTGCCGTGCTCTACCAGCTGGGCAAGGCCGTCGAGGCGGAATGGGTGCGCAGCCCCGACGACGTCATCCGCATCATGAAGGACGGCAGCGAGCTGAAGTTCGCGCCGGGCAAGACGTATTATCATATCGTGCCGAGCGCGACGAGTCTCGCGGAGCACTTGACGGTTCAGTAAGTTGAATGGGAGAAACGTATGCGATCCGCGTCAGGCGGCCGTTCTTAGCAGTGCGTAACTGCTGGGGCGGCCGTCTTTTCGGCTTGCCTGAATCGGGGATAGAAGGTCGCGGGTTGGGGGACGATAGCAGGGTAAGCGGCCGCTATTAGGCAGTGCTGGAAGCGGCAGTAAGAATGCGTGAAAAATTATTTTTTGATTTTCACAAACGTTAACAATCCCTTAACAATCGGCGAGTAAAATGTGATAAGATAGTTTGCGATTATGGCGAAAGCTGCCAATTCATGCACAGGACAAGGGGATACGCATGTTCAAGAAAAAGGATATTTTCTTCACGACGTTCGAAGAGATGGCAGACCAGATCGTGGAAGCGGTCGAGTATTTTCACAAGCATGTCCAGAATCTGGAGGACGTCTCACAGTTCGCAAGGGATATGAAGGAATTCGAGTCCAAGTGCGACAAGCATGTACATACCATCCTCACCCAGCTTAACAAAACATTCATCACGCCGATCGAACGCGACGACATCATGAAGCTGACAAGCTCGCTCGACGACGTACTCGACGGCATCGAGGCACTGGCATCGCGCTTCGAGATGTACCATATTTCCGAGCCGGATGAATATATCATCCTGTTCGCGGATAATCTGGTGCGCTGCTCGCATCAGATCAAGAAGGCAATCGGGCTGCTCAGCCAGAAGAAGCTGCTCGCGATGCGCGAGCCGGCGATCGCGATCAATGAGCTCGAGAACCAGGCGGACGATCTGCTGCGCGTCAGCATCAAGAGCCTGTTCGCGAAGGTGAAGGACCCGATCGAGCTTATTAAGATGAAGGAAGTGTACGAACGGCTGGAGCAGACGACCGACTACTGCGAGGATGTTGCGAACCAGCTCGAGACGATCATCATGCGCAACAGCTAATCGCGATAGTTAAGGGGAATCGATACAGCTATGGATACATTATTCTTGATCGTCTGCATCGTCGTCTTCCTGGCGCTTGCGTTCGACTTCATTAACGGCTTTCATGATACCGCGAACGCGATCGCGACCTCGGTATCGACGCGCGCGCTGTCTCCGCGGCTGGCGATCGTCCTGGCTTCGCTCATGAACTTCGTCGGCGCGATGATGTTCACCGGCGTCGCCAAGACGATCGGCGGCAAGGTGGCCGACCCGGCCACGCTCGCGCATGGCGAACAGATCGTCATCGCGGCCCTGATCGCAGCGATTGCATGGAACTTGATCACCTGGTGGTTCGGCATTCCGTCATCCTCGTCCCACGCGCTGATCGGCGCGCTTGCAGGCGCGGTCGTCTCGGCCGCTGGCTGGGGAGGCATTAACGCATCGGGCTTCACGAGCATCGTGCAGGCGCTGATCTTCTCGCCGCTGATCGCGTTCACCATCGGCTTCATCGTGATGTGGATCTTGAAGCGGGTATTCGCGAAGACGAATCCGCACACGGTGAACAAGGGCTTCCGGACGCTGCAGATCATCACGGCGGCATTCCAAGCGTTCACGCACGGCACGAACGATGCGCAGAAGGCGATGGGCATCATCATGTTCGCGCTCATTAGCGCGGAATATGCGCTGCCTACGGACGATATTCCGTTCTGGGTGAAGCTGTCGGCAGCTACCGCGATGGCGCTCGGCACGAGCATCGGCGGCTGGAAGATTATTAAGACGATGGGCACGAAGATTTTCAAAATCGAGCCGATCAACGGCTTCGCGGCGGACGTGACGGCAGCGAGCGTCATCATGACGGCGACGATCGCGCACTTCCCGGTCAGCACGACGCATACGATCACGTCGGCGATTCTCGGTGTAGGCAGCGCCAAGCGCTTTTCGGCTGTCAAATGGAACGTGGCCGGCAAGATCGTCATGTCGTGGATCATCACGATTCCGATCTCGGCAGGCATCGCGGCGGTCGCGTACCAAGTCATCCGAGCGTTATTCTTATAATGTAGGCGGTGAATAGACCCCTGCGTTCGTGCATTGATGCGCGAGCTGCGGGGGTCTTTTTCGCGTTAGCGGTCGGCCTGGGCTAAGGGTTCCTACGTCGTACTAGCTATGATAGAGTAGGAGTTAGCGATGACGTTCGGAATAGAGGGGGGATCGGCGAGAGCATGTTGAGGATAACGAGAGGATCCGTCAGCAGGACAGTCCTGTTCGCCATGCTATGCGCGCTGCTGCTGTACGGTGGCGTGAAGCTGCTTGCAGCAGTAGCGCCCGCTGCGGCTGGGGCGAAGGCGGATGCGAAGCTGACGATGCGGGCGCTGCCGCGCGTGGAGCAGGACAAGCTGACGATTACGTTCGACTATAAGGCAGCCAAGGCCGGCAAGCTGCAGGTCAAGCTGCTTATGAAGCCCGAGGGATCGAAGGACTATCGGCCGGCTGCGCTGGACAAGCAAGACGCTTCCTTGACGGCGGCGGCCAGGACAAGAGCGTACCGGATCACGTGGAACAAGGCCTTCGATAAGATCGGAACAGGGCAAAAGGTCGATCTTCGATTGGTCGTGACTGATAGCACGGGCAAGACCGATACGTACGATATGCGCGGCTATCGGTCGTGGTCGAAGAAGCAGCTACGCGAGAGCGTAGACGACTACCTCATCTATTACGGGCAATGGACGGACGAGCTTGTCGCATCGGTGAAGGGGCAGTATGAGCTGATCGTGCTGGACGCACGCGCGATTACGCCGCAGCAGGCCGCGCGGCTGCGCGCAGGCAAGGACCCGCATCACGCGGGGGATGATACGCTCGTGTTCGGCTACGTGTCCGTCGGCGAGGACCTGCGCACGAACGGCCTCACGCCGGAGCAACTGAAGAAGGACAAGCGCTTCGTGCTGGACGGCACGGGACCTTCGGTCGATCCGCGCGCAAGCGGGCCGTATCCGGCCGGCGGCGAGATTCCGGCCGGCATCGACGTGAAGGGCAAGCCGACGAACGGCGGCTTCGCGCCATTCTACCTGAACGATAACTTCGTGACGAACGGCACCGGTCAGGCAGGCGTGCCGGACGTGAACGCGAACTTCAACGGCGCGTTCGTCAACCCCGGCCACCCGGCCTGGTACGAGACGCTGCTCGACATGAAGCTCAGCCGCGACCGAGTGCCCGGGATCCGCGAGCTGCTGTCGACGAACTTCGGCGAAGGGTTCGGCTTGGACGGCCTGTTCCTCGATACGCTCGACACGGCGGCACCGAACGGCTGGACGGATGCATCGAGCTGGAACCAGAGCGAATTCGAATGGACGGCGCCGGGCACGCAGCAGATGGTGAAGAAGCTCTCCGAGCAGTATCCGGGGCATCTGCTGCTCGCGAATCGCGGGCTGTTCTTCTACCATCCGGATCACCGCATGTACGCGTATACGCTGCGGCCCTATGTGGACTTCGTCATGTACGAGAGCTACCGGCTGGACAGCAATGCAGGCGCGTACTATGCGAAGACGACGTTCCATGACAACAAGTACAATTTCGTGCAAAAGGTGCTCGCGGAAGCGGATCGGCCGGACGGGTATCGCGTGCTGAGTCTGGGCTATGCCGAAGGGCCAGGAGGCGCGGTGCTGAAGAAGGCGCTGCAGGCGAAGCCGACGGCGCAGGACCAGCGCATGCTGCTGGACGATCTGCAGGAGGCATCGAGCCAGCTAGGCATGGTGCACTATATCAGCGATGCGGGGCTCACGAGCATCAACCGGTACGTGAAGGACCGGTTCAAGCGGAAGGGCACGGCGCCAACCTGGGGCAGCACGCTGACCCCGCCGTTCGGGCAGCCTTATGAGACGCCGAGGGAAGGCGTGCAGCATGCTGCGTTCCAAGGCGGGAAGCTCATCGTGAAGTGGGACGTGGCGCATGGCGAAGCGCGGCCGATCACGTATACGCTGTACGTGAAGGAAGGCGGGGCGTTCGACTTCGCCAAGGATCTGAAGGCGCAGAGCACGCGGGTCGTGGAGACGCTGGAGCCGAGCGTGCCGGCGGATTATGCAGGCGCAGGCGATCGGAGCAGCCGCTATCCGTATGAAGCGGTCATCGAAGGGCTGGACCCGAAGGCGACCTATGAGGTGCTGATTCGCGCTAAGAGCGCGAACGGCGTGTACGAGGGAAACCTGCGAACGGTTCGCGTCGGGGGCGGAATATAGCATATTAAGGAACAAGCGAATATTCGGGATGTGAACAGGCCGCCCCTCCGTCATCGTATCGATGACGAGGGGCGGCCTTCGTATGTGTGCATATTCAGAATCCACAGCAATTGGAACCGACAGCCTGCGACAACGTATGACAGGATTATGATAGAATGATAGGCAACATCATAGAAGTGAGTGCGTGTTCAAAAAGGCAGGTTGTCAGCGCCAAGAAGGTTGGACGATGGTAGAAAATGAGGAACGGAGCGTAGGCAAACCTACGTGAGTACTGGAATTTTCGCCAGCGTTCAAGATTCGAAGCCGAATTGGCATCCTGAGATGCTTCGCGATCACAAGCTGACTTTTTGAACAACCTCTAAAAGGTGGTGATTGCAATCATGAGACTTGTACGGATCATCGCAGTCATTGGCATCGCGTTGGCAGTCTTGTCCATGCTGTCCGCAGAGCAAGCGGAAGCCGGCGTCATGGATCGGATCAAAGATATCTATTACGCGCCGGACAAGGTTGAGGAATTGCAGCAGACCTACACGGAGAGTGTGCAGCGATTGGACGAGCAGTTGGAAGCGCAGCGCGCGCAGCTTGAGGAGTCTCGCGAGCAGGTCGAGCGGATGCATCAACAGCAAGCGGAGCTAATGCAGGCCAACGCGGAATACCGGGATGAGAATGCTGCGCTGCAAGCGCAGAATGAAGCGCTGCTCAGCCGAATGGAGCAGATGGAGCAGGATCGCCGATCGCTGATTCGGAATATCGCGACGACGATTGCGGTCATAACGGGGCTGGTCATGCTGTATGCGGTGTCCATTCGCGTGTGGCGGTACCTGGCATGGCGGCGCCATAGCGGGAAGCATGACGGACATGAGGCGATGACGCGATGAAGGTGACGACGCCGGCGCCGATCGGTCATTCGCGCATTACGCTGGACGAGCAGGAGACGGTGCATGTGCTCCATTCGAAGTCGATCGTCGCCTACCAGGGCGCGCCGAAGAGCCGCGAAGACCGGTTCATGGACCTGGGAGGCGCGTACCGCAAAAAGAAGTGGATCCGCTCCAAGCTGCAAGGGCCGGCGATGTTCGTGCTGGGGCTGCCGGCGGGCTATTCGCTCGAGACGATCGAGATTCCGGCCGAGAGCAATCTGCTGTTCGACTTCCGGCATATCGCGTTCTACACGGACGGGATGGGACTGCGCAATGTCATCCTTCGGATGAAGACGGCTTGGATCACGCGCGAGCTGGTGCGGATGAAGTTCACGGGGCCGGGGACGATTGGCGTCCTGACCGTCGGGGATATGACCTCGATGCAGCTCGACCCCGAGCAGCCGCTGTTCGTGGATGCGGCCTCATTGATCGCCTATCCGGAGGACGCGACGATCCGCTTGTCGGTGTACGGCAATACATTGGCCAGCCAGTACATGAACGTGCAGTGGGAATTGCGCGGGACTGGCCCCGTACTCATTCAGACCGGGTCGCGGGACAAGCAGTTGGAAGAGAAGCTGCAGGAGGACGGGTGGCTGAAGCGGCTGCTGCGCGAGGTGCTGCCGTTCGGCAGCGTGTACATCAAGTGAACGGAAGCAGCCCCGCCGGGTGATCGGCGGGGCTGTCTGTCGCAGCGGCGGCTATCGCCGCTTGCGCCCGGAAGGCCTGCGCTTGCGGGCAGAGCCGGTACCGCCCGTGCCTGAGCGGCGCCGCTTGCGGCGGCGTCTGCGGCGGGGCCGCCATTCGTCATCGTCCGACTGTACGGCTGCGCCCTTCTTGCCGAAGTTGGCCAGCAGCTTGAGCATCGGCGCCATCTGTTGCACGCTCGACACGATTTTCTGCATCTTGCCGATCGTGCCGATGACCCCGTCGATGCCGCCCATGCGGTCGATAATGCCCTTGAAGTCGACGTTCGCGAGCGAGAATCCGCCTGCCTTGCCTGTGCCGGCAGCGCCTCCGCCGCCAAGCAGACCGGCAAGTCCGCCGCCCCCGCCTCCGCCGGCCTGCGGCGAAATGCCGGGGTATTGGACCGGCAGGTTAGGCGTGCTGCCTCCTCCGAAGCCGGCGCCTGGAACGCCTCCGCCGCCATATCCGTACGGGACTTCCACGCCTGGGAAGCCCGGACCGGCTGCCGGCGGCTGCTGGAATCCGCGATATCCCGTGGTGTTCCGATAGTGGTTCACGCTTAATCACAACCTTCTGTTCATATAGTAATGATGACAATAGACGGCTATGCCGTGTGCCCTTACCATTAGTCTATGGGGTAGGCATGCGCGGGGATTGGACGGATGCCCGGGTAGCGCAAGGTTAATTGGGGGGATGTCTAGGTCCGGCTCGGGGCGTCTATGGCGTGACGAGACTCTTCTATCCTGTAAAGCGTGAATACGGTAATGCTTGAAAAAACCCCCGAAAGCATCTACAATGAGCATACAAGTCCTAATCCTTATTGAGGTGACTCCGATGCAGCTTAAGAAGCTGAACGATAAATCGATTGACCAGCTGTTCGAGGCGGTGCTGACGCTGAAGACGGTGGAAGAGTGTTATGTATTCTTCGATGATCTGTGCACGGTGAACGAGATTCAATCGCTGTCGCAGCGGCTCGAGGTAGCCCGCATGCTGGGCAAGGGCTCGACGTATAACCAGATCGAAGCGGAGACCGGCGCGAGCACGGCGACGATCTCGCGCGTGAAGCGGTGTCTGAACTACGGCAACGACGGCTACGCGCTCGCGCTCGGGCGACTGGGGCGCTAGGCGATGAAGCCGGGCGTGCTCGTCATTAGCCACGGCTCGCGCGACAGCGAGTGGGTGGCACTTGTCGACGAAGCGGTGCAGGGCGTAGAGAGACCGGCAGGGATGCCGGTTTTTGCGTCTTATCTGGAGCTTGTCGAGGGGCGGCTCATTCAGGACGGCATCGATGCCCTGGAGCGCGAAGGCGTCACGGACCTGTTCGTGCTGCCGCTGTTCGTCTCGTCGGGCAGCACGCATGTCGACGATATCGGGCAGGCGTTCGGGATGGCACCTGCGGCTTCGCGTGAAGGCGAGCTGGAGCCGTTCCGCGTGGCGCAGGGGACGCGCGTGACGTTCGGGCGGCCGATCGACGACGACCCGGTCATCGCGGAGCTGCTCTGGGACAACGTTCGTCCGCTCGTGGAGGATGCGGCGTCCGAGACGCTGCTGCTCGTGGCGCACGGCAGCCGGGAGAAGGGGCTGAACCGCATCTGGCGGAACGGCATGCGGCAGCTGGCGGAGCGGGTGCGGGCGCTCGGCGGCTTCGCGCGCGCGGAGACCGCGATGCTGCTGCCGAACCAGGCCGCGTGTGTCATGCGGGCGCTGCAGTGGCAGCGGCGCCGCTTAGGCGAGGGCTCCGGCGCGGTTGTGGTGGCGCCGCTGTTCCTGAGCAAGGGCTACTTCACGAGCACGGTCATTCCGACGAGGCTCGAGGGCTTCGACTATCGGTATAACGGCAAGGCGCTGCTCCCGAATCCGTACCTATCGCGGTGGATGGAAGCGCAGATCGACGAATGGATGCAGGGACTCGGACTCTAGCGGATGCTGGGGCCGGGTTCTTTTTTGCGCTGTGCGCGTCGGTGGAGTTGAGGTTGGGGGTCGATTCGGGATATGATGGTAGGAGCGAGTAAGATACGGCGAAGGACGTGGGGGTGCGAGATGTTCAAGCGAGCGAGACTGATCTATAACCCGACCTCGGGGCGGGAGGAAATCAAGCGGCGTCTGCCGGACATCCTGCAACGGTTGGAGAACGGCGGCATCGAGACGAGCTGCCATGCGACGATCGGCGAAGGCGATGCGTCGCTGGCGGCGGCGGACGCGATCGAGCGCGGGTTCGACCTCATCATCGCGGCCGGCGGCGACGGCACGCTGTACGAAGTCATCAACGGCATGGCGGAGCACGACAACATTCCGCCGCTCGGGATCTTGCCGTTGGGGACGACGAATGATTTTGCGCGTGCGGTGGGCATTCCGAGGAACTGGGAGTATGCGTGCGATCTCATCATCCAGCAATATACGCGAACGATCGACCTCGGGCGGGCGAACCAGAAGTACTTCATTAACATTGCCGGCGGCGGGTCGCTGACCGAGCTGACCTATGAGGTGCCGAGCCGGCTGAAGACGATGATCGGGCAGCTGGCGTATTATATGAAGGGCATGGAGAAAATGACGCGTCTGCGGCCGACCGAGATGATCATCCAGGCGGCGGGGCAGGAGTTGATTCATGAGCAGGTGCTGCTGTTCCTCATCTGCAATTCGAATTCGGTGGCAGGCTTCGAGCGGCTGGCGCCGGACGCGAGCCTGCAGGACGGCCTGTTCGACGTCATCGTGCTGAAGAAATGCAACCTCGGCGAGTTCATCCGGATCGCGACAATGGCGCTGCGCGGGGAGCATCTGAACGATCCGCATGTGCTGCATTTTCGGACGAATCAGATGCGCGTCACCACGCCGGACTATGTGCAGCTGAACCTGGACGGCGAGTACGGCGGCACGCTGCCGTGCACGTTCGAGGTGCTGCCGGATCATCTGCGGATTTATGTGGATGAGCAGGGGATTGCGTCTTACAGATAGGGTTAACTTGTGATCACGATTGCTGACGCGTTAACGATTGAAATAAGAGCTAATGGAGACTAGACTACGTGAAGAAGACGGAACGGGAACTGCCGGTAGTGAAGAATGAAGAGGTCATCGCCGACATCGTCGGGCTAACGCATGACGGAGAAGGGGTGGGCCGCGTGAACGGCTACACCCTCTTCGTGCAGGGGGCGCTGCCGGGCGAGCGGGTGCGTGCGAAGGTCATGAAGACGAAGAAACAGTACGGCTACGCTCGGCTGATGGAACTGCTGGAGCGGAGTGCCGATCGCGTGGACGCGCCTTGCCCGATCTACAAGCAGTGCGGCGGCTGCCAGCTGCAGCATATGTCGTACGAGGCGCAGCTTGCGTGGAAGCGGCAGCATGTGGTGGACAACCTAGTGCGGATCGGGAAGCTGCAGATTGCCGAAGGCGGCGGCGAAGGGATCGTCGTGCATCCGACGATCGGCATGGCCGAGCCTTGGCGGTATCGGAACAAGGCGCAGGTGCCGATCGGCATGGCGATGGCCGATCTGGACGACGGCGCGAGCGGCTCGCTGATCGGCGGCTTCTATGCCCGAGGCTCGCATCGCATCGTGGACATGGATGCTTGCCTCATCCAGCATGAGCGGAACGACGACGCGGTGCGGCGCGTCAAGGAACTGGGCACGCAGCTGGGCGTTAGTGCCTACGACGAGGCGAGAGGCCGTGGTCTGCTGCGGCATGTCGTCGTGCGCACGGGCTTCATCACGGGCGAGACGATGGTCGTGCTCGTCACGAACGGCGGCAAGATCCCGCGTGTGGACGAACTGGTCGAGGGCATTCGTGGGGCGCTGCCCGATGTTCGGAGCATCGTGCAGAACGTGAACAAGCGGAATACGAACGTGATTTTCGGCGAGGAGACGCGGGTGCTGTGGGGCAGCGACGTCATCTATGACGAGCTCGACGGGATCCGGTTCGCGATCTCTGCGCGGTCGTTCTACCAGGTGAACCCGGAGCAAACGGTGGCGCTGTATCGGAAGGCTGTGGAGTATGCGGGGCTGACGGGGAACGAGACGGTAATCGACGCCTACTGCGGCATCGGCACGATCTCGCTGTTCCTGGCTCGGCAGGCCGGCCGCGTGTACGGTGTGGAAGTGGTGCCGGAAGCGATCAAGGACGCACGGCGCAATGCGGAGCTGAACGGCATCGGCAATGCCGAGTTCGCCGTGGGCTTGTCCGAAGAGGTAATACCTCGCTGGCGCGAGGAAGGCGTTGTCGCGGACGTGGTCGTGGTCGACCCGCCGCGCAAAGGCTGCGACGAGGCGCTGCTGGACACTATCGTGCGGATGCAGCCGAAGCGAGTGGTGTATGTGTCTTGCAATCCGTCCACGCTGGCAAGGGATTTGGCGGTGCTGGAGGCCAGCGGGTACCGCACGGTCGAGGTGCAGCCGGTGGATATGTTCCCGCATACGGTTCATGTGGAGACGGTTGTTTTGTTGATAAGGGATGAAACAGGTATCAAGAATGCTTGATAGGTAAGGGTTAGACGGAGTAATTCAGATGCTCAACGTTGGTAGTACAGAGGTCGAAAACGCCGTTGATGTAAAACTGAAGTAAAAATCAAACCTAGACAAGAACGCCAAGGAGTTGTCCTTGGCGTTCTTTCGCAACTAATTCTCATGATCTTCATCTGGGGAGATACCGAAAAATAACTCCGCAACTTCTCCCGTTAATGCGGAGTAGCAAGTTTCAATACTCACGACCCCTATGTCGATATGGACGCGGTACACGATAATAACATTACTTATCAGTGCCCATAAATATCCGTTGAATGGATAACCAGGAAAATCGGCAATACCATCTGCGATACGATATGGGTTAATGGAGAGATGGTGATTGGTATTCTGGAGGACTCTACGATGATCAGCATTATAGAGCATGGCGAACTTCATCGCCGCTTTTCGTTTCCAGGCAACTTTAAAGTTAGGATCGGTCATTCTGTACCACTCGCACCATCTGCATGATTTCATCTTCGTTAAAAATCAGCTCGGTGTCTTCAGCGGCTTCCCTTAAGTCCTTGATGACTTCGGGATTTGTAAACAGGGCTTGAGTTATTTTCTTTTTCCTAACCTCGGACAATGCATTCTCGGGAACTGGATGGTCAAATATTTCTTCAAAAGCTTCAAGCATTTCGTTCATATCTACAATATCTTTGCCCTTGAACTTCGTATAAAAATGTTCAATTTGCTCTTTGGTTACATAGTGCATCTGACCACCACCCGAGTCTTTAGTTACCATCATTATATCAAAAACTCGACATACATGATATTTATTTGATGCATGCCTATCGATAGATCAGGGCCTTTGCGTGTCCATTTAATGCTTGACAACTCTCGCATATCATGTCGAATCATGTGGTAGGCGTAACCAAAGATGGTATAATGGTTCCAAAGATTCGAATCGAGAGCTAAGGTGGGCGAACAATGAGCGAACTCCAACTTGTACTAGAATACTGCGGGATCGTTAACTATGCGATGCAGCAAAATCATGTCCCAATTATTCGCAAATTGTGGATTACGAATACGGGTTCCAATGAATTGCGCAACGTACGGGTGGTGATTCGCACAGAGCCGGAGTTCGCGCACGAATGGAGCACAACACTGGATGTACTCCTGCCCGACCACACAACGGACGTTGGAACGGTACCGTTGCGACTATCACCTGCATTTCTGGCCCAGTTGACGGAACGAATGGCAGGGAGCCTCGAGCTGACTATTCACCATGAGGAGGCACAGTTGCTTCAGCATATTGTGCCGATGGATGTGCTGGCATTCGATGAATGGAGCGGGACGGTTGAGCTTCCAGAGATGATCGCGGCTTTTGTGACGCCGAACCATCCTGAAGTGCAGCGAGTGGTGAAGCGTGCAGCGGGTATCCTGGCGGACTGGAGTAAATCTTCCGCATTCGATGCCTATCAGAGCCAGGACCCGAACCGTGTAAGGCTGCAAGCGGCGGCGATCTATGGGGCCATTCAGCAGGAAGCTTTGACATACTGTGTCGCTCCTGCGAGTTTTGAGCAGATTGGCCAAAGAATCCGTTTAGCGGATAACATGTTCACCAATCGGATGGGCAATTGCCTGGATGTAACGTTGCTATATGCCGCATGCCTTGAAGCCGTCGGACTTCATCCTCTGATCGTATTCACTAAGGGGCATGCATTCGTAGGGTTATGGTTGGTAAAAGAAACATTCGCGGATAGCGTTCAGGACGACATCTCTCTATTGACCAAGAGAATGTCTTCCGGTATCCACGAGGTTTGTCTGGTAGAAGCTACAGCCTTGACTGCCGGAAGAAATGTTCCGTTCGAGGAAGCGGAGCGTCTGGCTGCATCGCAAGTAGCCGATCCGGATCAATTCGAATGCTTCATCGATGTTAGACGGGCCAGGGGAAGCGCGATCCGTCCGCTGCCGCTCCGTGTAGCCACACCAAATGGCTGGGAGATCAGCTACCCTGAGCCCAAGGCGGCAACAGGTGCAACGGAAGCGCCTCGCCAGATCGAAGTACTGGACCGTCCTGTCGAAGCGAGTGCAATCGCACTGCCTAAGCAGAAGGAATGGGAAAGAAGGTTATTGGATCTGACCCTGCGGAATGGCCTGCTGAATTTTCGGCTTAGCCGCTCCAGTATTGGCATCCTTAATCCGGAGTTGGGCCGCATTGAAGATGCTCTTGCGAATGGGGAAGAATTTCAACTGCTCGCTGTGCCCAAAGACTGGAAGGGGAATCAACGGGACGCTGACTTGTTCCGCGCCATCGGCAATGATGATCCGATTCAAGAGTTGTTGCATCATGAATTAATGAATAACCGTCTACGTTCCGACCTGACCGAGACTGACTTGAGCAATCGTCTGGTTCACCTCTATCGTTCAGCCAGACTGTCGCTAGAAGAGAATGGGGCGAATACGCTCTACCTGGCGCTCGGTCTGCTGAAGTGGTATGAGACCGATGCGAGTCAGAAACCGCGGTATGCACCGTTGGTGCTCATTCCAATCGAGATGATTCGCCGATCATCCAAAGCAGGAATCGTGCTGAGAGCCCGCGATGAGGAGCCCCAGTTCAATATCACGCTGCTCGAGATGCTGAAGCAGGATTTCGGCGTCAATATCGGCGGTCTGGATCCCCTGCCGAAGGATGAGCAGGGCGTTGATCTGAAGCGGGTCTTCACTCTGATCCGGCACGCAGTCATGACGCATTCGCGGTGGGATATATTGGAGGTCGGGTACCTGGGCTTGTTCTCCTTCAGTCAGTTCGTGATGTGGAATGACTTACGGATGCGGTCTGCCGAATTGGCCAAAAATCCTGTTGTAGCAAGCTTGATGGCCGGTAAGCTGCAGTGGGTTCCGGAAGATGTTTTCCCGGAGAGCCATTCGCTAGACAATCATTACGGTGTCGATCACGGCGCAGTACCGATCAGTGCAGATTCGTCCCAGCTAGGAGCCATCTATGCTTCAAGCGAGGGGAACAGCTTCGTGCTGCATGGTCCCCCGGGAACAGGGAAATCCCAGACGATTACGAATATCATTGCCAATGCGCTGGCTACGGGGAAAAAGGTGTTATTCGTTGCGGAGAAGATGGCTGCCTTGAACGTTGTTCAACATCGATTAACCGCAATTGGCCTCGAACCGTACAGCTTGGAGCTTCATTCGAATAAGAGCAAGAAGAAGGCCGTGTTGGACCAGCTCCGGATTGCACTTGAGACAGCCGGTCAACGTTCACCTGAGGATTGGGACAGGGCTGTAGCCAAATTGGCAGAGACCAAACGGCAGTTGAACGAACATGTTGCGGCTCTGCATCGGAAGAACAGTAATGGCGTGTCCGTGTACGAAGCGATTACGCGCTACAGTCGAGTTAGGACCATGCCTGATATGGTGTCATTCGATCCTACAACAGTCGGTGCATTGTCGTTGGAGCAATTCCACGAATGGGAGGATCTCACGAGAGAATTGCATGCTGCAGCCGAGCAAAGCGGTCACCCTGCAGGGCATCCTTGGTCCGATTCCCAATTAACCGAATACGAACCGGGCAGCAAAATGCAGGTTGCCAAGCTGCTTCGTGACTACATCGAAAGGTTACGGATGTGCAGCCAATCGCTTCAAGAAGCAATCGGTGCGATTGGAATCCCATCCGGTATTCTCAATCGGGGCGAACTGAAGCTCATTGCCGAAATATGCCATCACATTGCTTCTGCGCCTCTGGCGGCCCCAGGGCTATTGAAGAGCCGGGAGCTTGAACGTGATGTTGTTCAGATCAACTCCGCCGTTAAGCATGGTCAACAAAGAGATACGCTGAGACAAAAAGTGGACGGCATCTGCACCGGCACCGTCTACGCCTTGGATGCGTCGGAGGCACTGTCGTTATGGAAGAAATCCCAACTTCAATGGTTTGTGCCGAAGTGGCTGCAGCAGAATCGAATCGTGAAGCTGCTGCGAAGTCAAATGCTGCCGGGGAAAGCCTTAGGCAAGGCCGATGTAGAATCGCTTCTACAGGATCTCATCCAATATAAGCAGGAAGAACAGAGCATTCGCGACATGGAGTCCACTGTGCGCCAGCTTCTCGGCGAGGAGTTATGGAATGACGGTAAGGCGGATTGGAAATATGTAGCGGAAGCCACCGATTGGGTTGTTCGACTTGATCGCATGCTGGCGTCTACTTCGAGCTGCGGCGCGAATCCGAGTGGATTCCGCGAAGGGCTGCACCAGCTGCTCGTCGTGGGAAGGGCGGGTTTTCTCCAAAGCCGTGGGCCGGCACTATCCAGATTTGCTGCTGCGATGCAAGAATTGCTGCGAACGGAATCGGAGCTCTCGACAATGCTTGCTGTTGATCTCGCTGAATTTGAAGCGAAGCGCCAAGGGGAGGATTGGATTCCGTGTATGCTTGTCCAAGCCGAGAACTGGCTGCAGCATATCGATCTTCTTCGTGAATGGAGTGCTTGGAGGCGCGTACGAGATCGATCGGCGCATGCAGGATTGTTGCCGCTTCTCGAGGCTATCGAGAAGGGGGAACTCTCCCTTGACCATATCGTGCCGACATTCGAGAAGGCGTTGTACCATGCATGCGCGGTGCACGGGATATCGGGGAGCGCGTCGTTGAAAGCATTCTCCAGCCGAATGTTCGAAGACACGATCATGCAATTCCAGGAATGGACGGACCGTTTCGAACAAGTCACGCGTGAAGAAATAGTAGCTCGTCTTGCGGCGAGGATCCCCAATGCTGCGCAAGAAGCCGCACAAAGTTCTGAACTTGGAATTCTACAACGAGCGATCCGCAGCAACGGCAGGGGCATTTCGATCCGAAAATTATTCGAGCAAATTCCTAACCTGCTTCAGCGGCTTAGTCCATGCATGCTAATGAGCCCTATCTCTGTCGCGCAATACCTTGATCCTTCGAACCCGCCATTTGATCTGGTTATCTTTGATGAAGCTTCGCAGATGCCGACTTGCGAGGCAGTGGGCGCGATGGCGCGTGGACGCCATGTAATCGTTGTGGGCGATCCGAACCAACTGCCGCCTACCAGCTTCTTCTCTTCGGGACAGAGCGAGGCGGGAGAAGATGACTTGCTGCAAGAGGACTTGGAGAGTGTGCTGGATGATTGTATGGCGCTAGGAATGCCGCAAGGTCACCTGTTGTGGCATTATCGGAGCCGTCACGAGAGCCTGATTGCATTCAGTAACATTCAGTATTATGATAATAAGCTGCTTACGTTCCCATCGCCTAATGAACGGGTATCGAGCGTAACTTTGCAACCGATTGAAGGCATCTATGACCGGGGGAAGACGAAGCAAAACCGCGCAGAAGCGGAAGCAGTCATTCAAGAGATCGAACGTCGGCTTCAAGATCCGCAGTTGCGCCGTCAAAGCATAGGCGTGGTTACATTCAGCTCCGTTCAACAGAATCTCATTGAGGACTTGCTGGACGCGGCATTTGCCAGAAATCCAGAGTTGGAGTCCTGGGCGCAGGAGATGGGGGAACCCATCTTCGTTAAAAATCTAGAGAACGTGCAAGGCGATGAACGGGATGTCATTCTATTCTCCATTGGCTATGGGCCGGATGCGTCGGGAAAAGTCAGCATGAACTTTGGTCCGCTTAACCGGGAGGGGGGCTGGAGGCGTCTTAATGTCGCGGTTTCCCGGGCACGTAACGAGATGAAGGTCTTTGCTACCCTGAAGCCGGAACAACTGAATACTTCGCGTACAAGTGCACAAGGCGTTGCCGGACTGAAGGCATTCCTCGAGTATGCAGCCAAAGGGAAAGAAGCATTAGGATTCCGTCATGCTGTCAGCACCTCACACGCAAGAGTACAGGGGTTGGAAATGCAGATTGCCGACGAACTCCGAAAAATAGGACACCAAGTAGATGTTCATATCGGGGTATCCGGCTATCGGATTGACCTTGCCGTGATAGACCCGCGCGATTCCTCCAAGTATGCACTGGGCATCATCTGTGATGGATATGGGTATTCGCAAGCGAAAACAGCTCGTGACAGGGAGCTATTAAGGTACCGCGTATCGGAACAGCTAGGCTGGAAGCTTCATCGGGTGTGGTCGCTGGACTGGTGGGACAATCCGGAACGCGAGCTTCAGAAGATTGCAACAGCTCTTGAAGAGGCGTTGCGGCAAGCTGGTGAGCCAGTTGCACGTGCGTCACACAGCATACGTGATGTGACACAAGCTGCAAGTGCTCGTAAGGTTGAGAACGAACGCGTTCAGACGCCCGTAAGCACGGCAACGGAAACGCCTAAGGCAACGTTGGAATATCAGCCATATACGGTTCCGCCTACAGGGCTGCCAGCAGAGGAGTTTTATTCATCCCAATATACACCGATGGTATTGAAACAAATTTTGAACACAATCGAGCAGGAGGGACCGATCAGCAGACAACTGCTGTGCAAGCGAGTGCTGCAGGCTTGGGGGATCTCCAGAAGCGGCTCGCGGATCGAGCGGCGGTTCGATGAAGTGTTGGCCAATCTACCACTGCCGTTGACGAAGTTTGACCAGACGGTGTTCTATTGGCCGAAGTCTAAGTCCTCGCTAACTTATTCCGAATTCCGTGTGCCCCCAAGGGAAGGCGAGAGACGGAATGCCGAAGACTTGCCGCCTGAAGAGATTGCCAATGCGGTGAAGCATGTCCTTGGCGGTCAGATCAGCATGCCTAGGGAGGATTTGCTCAAGGAGACGATTCGGCTGCTCGGATACCAGCGCAGCGGCGCATCCTTAGATAAGGTAGTGCGTAACGGTATCGAGTGTGCGATTGCCCGCGGGTACGCGATTGCGGATGAGAAGGATCGTATTGTCGTTGTGTAAAGGAAGTACGCGAGGTATCCGTAATCATTGATCAGGACACGAATAAACCTATGTATGCAATACAAATTTCAGATTTTAATGAGATATGAGCCAGTCAACCGACTGGCTTAGTAGTAGTATCATAGATACAAATGAGGAGCCCGAACCATGAAAAACCTCACCCAACAAATCATCCAATTCCGCGACGAGCGCAATTGGAAGCAATATCACAACCCCAAGGACCTCGCGATCTCGGTGAACCTCGAAGCGTCGGAGTTGCTAGAGCATTTTCAATGGTCGGATTGGCAGTCTGCGGTTGAGAAAGACCGCGAGGGAATATCGGATGAGTTGGCGGACGTTATGATCTATTGTCTGATGATGGCGCATGATATGGGGCTGGATCCCGAGACGATCATCCGCAAAAAGCTCGTCAAGAACGGCGAGAAATATCCTGTCGACAAAGCGTACGGCAAGAAGGATAAATACGATACCTTGTAGGCGGGTGGTGATAGCATGATCGTCTATAGCAGCTCCGTAGCCGAATTCAAAGAAGCGGTTGACGACAATTCGATCGCTGCCAACATCGAACGCTCTTTCATTGAACGCCTAGGTAAGCGGCCGAGCGTGTCAGAATGGCGGTCATGGAACAATTCGATGCAGTTCATGGAACGTGTTATCCGCAACTCCAAGGTGGCGGATGATTGTGGCGTCGCGATTGAATACAATATCCCGGCTACCAGCAAGCGGATTGACTTCGTCATTGCAGGCCATGATGATGACAAGAACGAGCACTTCGTCATTGTGGAGCTGAAGCAATGGGAGGAAGCCAAGAAGACCGATAAAGAAGATATCGTCGTCACCAGGATCAATGGCGCACCACGCGAGACGACGCATCCTTCTTATCAGGCTTGGTCATACCGGCAGTTCATGTTCGATATGAACGAAGCTGTTCATCAACGCGGCGTGCAGGGGCATTCGGTAGCGTTCTTACATAACTACCGGGAGAAGAAGCCGGAGCCGCTGAAAGCGGAGATCTATCAGAATACGATCAAGGAAGCGCCGTTGTTCTTCTCGCATGAGGCGAAGGAGTTGCAGGCCTTTCTCTATAAGTATGTAGGCAAGGGTAAGGGACTCGACCTCTTATATGAGATCGAGAAGGGGAAGATCGTTCCCTCGAAATCTCTCATCGATCATGTCAGTTCGCTATTGGAAGGGAATGCGGACTTCGTATTGCTGGACGAGCAGAAGCTCGCATACGAGACAATCATTGCCGAAGCAAGACAGTTGGATCGGAAGAAGACGATCATCGTTCGCGGAGGTCCGGGTACCGGCAAGTCGGTCATCTCGGTCAATTCGATCGGAGGGCTTCTTCGTAACCGATTGAATGTGAAGTTCGTGGCACCTAATGCTTCTTTTCGCAATGTGATGATGGAGATGTTGACGAAGAATCGCTCGGGCTCGAAAATGCGTGCGAAATCGCTGTTCATGGGATCGGGCAGCTTCGTGGACGCGGAGGAGAATGCGTTCGATGTCTTGGTCGTAGACGAGGCACACCGCCTCAAGGGTAAAGGTACTTACATGTATCGAGGCGATAATCAGGTCGAGGACATTATGAAGAGTGCCAAGCTTAGCGTGTTCTTCATTGACGAGTACCAGCGGATTCGGCCGAACGATATCGGTACGGTCGATGAGATTAAGCGGCTAGCCGCCTTACATGGCGCAGAGGTGCACGAGTATTCGCTGGCTGCGCAGTTCCGTTGTTCAGGTGCGGACGGATTCCTGAATTGGGTCGATCACACGCTGGGCATCCGGGAGACGGGGAACTTCAATGGCTGGGATCAGGACTCTTTCGAATTCAAGGTCGTCGATTCGCCGCATCGTCTGTATGAGCTCATCCGTAAGAAACAGGAGCAGGGGCGCAAGGCGCGGATGTTGGCAGGCTTTGCATGGAGCTGGACGAAACAGGATAATCGGAATGGTGAAGTGGCGGATGTAACGATGGAGGAGTATGATTTTCGCATGCCGTGGAATGGTCAGGCCATTCAAGATTCCTGGGCGATTCACCCGGACGGTGTGGGGCAAGTCGGCTGCGTGCATACGTCGCAAGGGTTGGAGTTCGATTATGTCGGCGTCATCATCGGCAATGATCTGCGATATGACTCGGAGACGATGACGCTGTATGCGGATTACAATGAATATAAAGATATAACGGGGAAGAAGGGACTGAAGCAGAACCCGGAGCAGTTGCTAGCGTACATCAAAAACATCTACAAGGTGCTGATGTCACGGGGAATGAAGGGCTGCTATGTGTTCGCGCGTGATCCGGAGTTGCAGTACTATTTGCAAGGGCGATTGCGTCATATCGCGGAGTTGAACGACTAGTCACCGCTCTCTCGTTTATCGAAATCATAACTAAACAATCATGCAGCCCTCATCTGAAATTCAGGTGGGGGCTGTTTGGCGATTCCGTTTTTAAGGTTTTTTTAAGGTACTTTCTTGTATCATTGTCGAAATAAGTAGAAAAAAAGGAGATCGAGGACGGATGACAAAAAGAATTCTGACGCTCTTCCTGGCGGTGACGATGCTATTTTCCCTAGTCCCCCTAACGGTATTCGCTGAAACGGGAAACGGGGAAAATGTAACCGTAAACAACCCAGTCGTCACTCCTAATCAGGAGAAACCACAATTCAGCAATCCTTTTAAGGACGTGAAAGAGAACGACTGGTATTATGACGCGGTGCAGTATGCGTTTGTTAACGGCTTTTTCAACGGAACCAGTGACAATGCATTCGATCCGGGCGGAAAGTTAAGCCGGGGTATGTTTGTTACGGTTCTGGCACGCATGGCCGGCGTAGATGCGGTCGCTTATATGGGACCATCCGAGTTTCGCGATGTAAGTGCTGATACCTATTATGCGCCTTTTGTAGCATGGGCGGCCAAGTACGGGATTACGACCGGGGTCGGCAACGGCAAATTTGATCCTGACGGGCTCATCACCCGGGAGCAGATGGCTGTGTTCTTTGTTCGCTACTTTGAAACTTTCCGTGTTAACTATGAGACCGGCGCCAATATCGCAACGGTTCCGGCAGATCTGAATGCGATTTCGCCATGGGCACGGGAGAGTGTCCTGAAGCTGTGGAAGACAGGCCTATTATCAGGCGATGGCGTGAAATTCAACCCTTCGGCACGTGCAAGCCGTGCAGAAGCGGCTTCTTTGAGCATGCGCACGGACAAGACTGTGGAGACCTGGTACAAGGAACCCGGGATTCCATCGGAGCGTGTCAGCGTAGACCCGGGAACGCGTCCAACTACCGGGACGACGGAGCAGACGGGGACTTCCAACGACAATAAACCGGGAGATCCCCCTCAAGGCAACAATTCCGACGGAAACGGTAAAACGTATTACAAGGTTACCTTCGTGACAGATTCCACAACCAACGAACAGCTATATGAAAAGAATACGCTCCTGAGCATCCTGTCCACTCCTGCGCAGCCTTCCGGCAAGGTGTTCTTGGGATGGTACTATGATGAGGATAACCTGAATCCCGTTGCCGCTGATGACCGGTTAACCCGCAACCTGACGCTGTACGCCAAGTTAGCCGATGCCATGGAGATCCCTGAAGGGGGGACCCCGAACTATGTTGTCGCTTTGGACCAGCAACCGGACTTCTCAATCGCCGTGAAGTCCGCTGCTGAAGCGCGGCATAATATCGATTTTAAATTCACCAATATGACAGATCCAGACAGTACCCCCGAGAATGGAGGCGCTGCGGAGGACGTTGTCGAGAACGTTAAGGTCGCCAACAGCGGCAGCGGTGTATGGACGATATCCGCCGACACCGGCGGGGGATTTAAGCGCGGTCGTACCTATCAAATTGAGCTGATTTCGGACAACGTCGTCTTCGATGACAGCGCAGAAGCTTTTGGCAATATGAAAGAGAATAATCCGAAGTATGATGTTGCAGTGGTGCGATTCTTTAATTTCAGCATCGAGCAGAACGGCATTCTGAACATGAAGCTGAGCGACAGCGTGAAGCCGATTCGGGCTGAAGATATACTTGCCGCAGACAGAGTCAGCTTGATGGGCGATTCCGGGCTTTATCTTGCCTCAACGGACAATCAAGGCCATGTCGCCTATACACAGAACAATAGCAGCGGCACTTTTACCTACACGGGAAATGAAGATATCGGGGTAGGAGATCTTGTTGCGGTATACGAAGGAACCAATCCCAACGAGCGTAAACCGGTAAAAGGAACGAGCGAGAAGACCGACAACGGTGACGTCACCTATGTGAAGATTACTTGGCAAGAAGGCGACGAGTACACCTATGTGGCCGCTGAGGCAGAGGATGTTCTCTTCATGCCGGATCTGCTGCCGATTGATGTCGATGCCAATGACGGAACAACAGGATGGACGGCCAGCGGCACAACAATGACCATCGACAACAATAAGTTGGAACAGTTTATTGCCAATTATGAGACGATGAGCGAAAAGACGGACACCACCGTCGATGTCGGAGACTATATGGCCTTTTACACTGGTGACTTTGGACAGGCTGATGCCGCCAAACTTGCCTATGGTGAAATTATAACGGCTACGTCTGGCGATACACATACTTACATCACCTATCAAATCGTCAGCGAAGACACGGTCTTGACCGCCATGGACGTGTACGATGAGACGGCGCTGTCGGAACATGAACTGGAAGCGATCATTGAAGAGAACAAAGAAGAGATCGAACAGACGATTATCACCCAACTGAAGGATAGCAAATTCTTCGATGATGCGGGTGAATATTTGGCAGAGGTGACCCTCCAGACGGATGAAGTTCAAGAAGTGTTCGGGGAAGACCTGACGCTGTCGGACGTGGTCATCACTTATGCGGATGGCACGCCGATCGGCAGCGATGAACTGAAACTGATGGGCAGCATCGACAAAAAACAGGGCGACGGCAACAAACCGAGATATACGGCTGAAGTCAATACCAGACTGGTGCATTTTCAAGGGAGAACGGGCTTACGCGCGGAAGTCTCCGTCAACTATACGTTCAAGATTCAGAAAGAAGACAGCGATCAAGCCCTGGAGGTCAGCCTGACCGCCTTCTTCGAGCAAGAGGTCATGGTCGGTTTCGGCGTTAGCGGCGGAATCATCTGGAAGTTTAAGTGGAAAGTCATCCCGTATATCTCCGATCTCCGGATGACCGGCAACGTGGACTTCGGCATATATACTGGTATCGGGATCACAGCCACTGCCAAGCTGAAAGATGCAGATGAGCCGGATGGATTCCCATGGCCTGAGAGAGCTTCAAGAGCTCCAGCTGCCACGAAAGTGTTCAATTTGAGCGAGTCCATCAGAGAGAAGATCGACAAGATGGAGTCCATCGTCTCGGATGACACCGTAACCGCCAGCGGCGGACTGGCAGCCAAGTACTCGCGTTTCATGGAGGATGTCAACAAAGATTGGGTCGATCTGTTTACCGTTGACCTCGCCAAGTGGACTGGCGCAGTGGATCCATTGCACATTCTGGCTTACGGCATTGATGTCGATTTTGTCGTCTCCGCCAATCTGAATGTGGCGCTCGGTATCACCTATCAATATGAAAAATCCAAGCGGCACACCTTCACCCTGTACCTCATGAGCGGGAACGCGTCCAACAACACGATAGATCTGGGCATCAACGGTTATCAATTGGATCTCTATGTCATGGGTCATATTGGATTGCGAGCCGGCATCAGAGCCAAGGTGACGTTAGGCTTATTCTCCACCGAGCTGGCTGGCATCGGACTGCAGTTCGAAACCGGCGCCTATGCCCGACTATGGGGATACTTCTATTACTATCTTGAGAACTGGAAGAAGAATGGCGTCTGGCAAAATAAAAGCGGCTATTCCGGGGCGCTGCTGATCGAAATCGGCACCTATCTGGATGTCAAATTTATCGCCGAGGCATTAGGAGGCGAATATAAATTTGATCCGTCGCTGATTACTGCTGAATGGCCGCTCTGGTCAGCGGGCCGGCAGGAAAATGTATATGATTTTGGCTATTCGTACAATCCAACCTACAGCATTCTGAATACGAACAAATATACGATTCCAAGCTTTGTCTTCGATATGTACTGGATGGATCTCAAGTCAGGCAAGATTAAAAAAGGAAACACTCCCTACACGAAAAACTATGACAGCAAGAAAGCGCCGACCCGTGCGAATGATCCGAGTGAAGAATACTTCTTTGTTGAAATGTCCAACCCGAACTTTAAGTACAACCCTGTCAACAATCAGGTGACCATCGACACTTCTTCAGGTGACTTGTCACAAACGAGCACGATGAAAATCACTTGGAAAGGCGCGCCGCTGTCCGGTTCATCTCATGCGATGAGCAGAAAGATCACGCTGAACTGGAGCAATGTCAAGGACGCAGCTACGATCGAATATAACTCCAATGGCGGATCGCCTGTGCCCATGATCCGGATGCTGGCCGGAACCGTGCTTGACGACAAGATGCCTGAAGATCCTGACAAACTGGGATATACGTTTGGCGGCTGGTATTCGGATGAAGAGTTGACGCAGCCTTTCACATCCGCCACGATGCCAGCGGGCAATACCACGCTGTATGCCAAGTGGATATCGGCTACGGTAAATTACACCGCGGAGCATTATTTACAGACGCTGGACGGTCAATATGAGCTGGCAGATACAGACAGCTTAAGCGGACTGACAGACGATGAGACGAATGCAGTTCCCAGAACGTACACAGGCTATACGGCATTGCCGATCAAGCAGCAGCTCATTGCAGCCGACGGCTCTACCATTGTGACTATCTATTATGATCGCACTTACTATAATCTGAAATTCGATTTTGATAATGGCAATGAAGTGAATGCGAAAGTACGGTATGGAGCCGACGTTATGCAGCCTCCGTATCCGACCAAAGACGGGTATATATTCAACGACTGGGACGTTGCAATACCCGAGACGATGCCGGCCAGTGATGCGACCATTACCGCAACATGGGTAGACGACGCCGACGGCGTGGCTTATACGGTCAAGCATGTACGTCAAGCGCTGGACGGCACTTTCCCGGCAAGCGGAGATTTGGTGGAGCTCGAATCCATGCTTGGCATTACGGGTCAAAGCACGCATGCGCCGCCTAAATCCTATACCGGCTATACAGCACAGCCCATCATGCAAAAGAAGATCGCAGCAAACAGCGGCACGGTAGTGGAAGTCAGATATATCCGCAACAGCCACGGCCTAACGTGGAATTTCAACGGCGGATATAATCAGAACAACGCATATACCCAAGGGGATACCCCGTACGGCACATCGCTCATCCTGCCGGATGCACCTAGACGCAAAGACTATCGCTTCATGGGCTGGTACGCAGATGAGGATCTGATGGTACCGATAGCGGAAAATATCACGATGCCGGATGCGCCGCTAGCGTTGTATGCCAAGTGGGAATGGCATTCTGCAAATTATACGGTAACCCACTATATCGAGACGCTGGATGGTCAATTGGTAGAAGAAGAAACGGAGAGCTTGAGCGGCACGATCGGATTCGAGACATCCGCCGCGGACAAAGGTTACGAAGGGTTCACGGTTAGAACGATCGTGCAGAAGACCATTGAGGCTGACGACTCGACTCACGTGGACGTGTACTATGACCGCAATTCCTATAATTTGTCCTTCGACGATGGCTATGGCAATGTCGTGAACACAACCCTGAAATATGGAGCCGACATTGTAGAACCAGCGGACCTGTCTAATGACGAATACACGTTTATGGGCTGGGACAATCCCGTGCCTGCAACAATGCCAGCAAGCCATTTAACCTTTCATGCACTGTGGGGCGCGTCCTATCAAATCGAGCACATGCGGCAAGATTTTGACGGCACGTACCCGGAGGCATTGACAGAGAGTGAACAAACAATGGGAGCTGCAGGCAAACCTTCAACCGCAGCAGCCCGAACCTATACCGGCTTTACAGCCCAGCTAATCGACCAGCAAACGGTAGCAGCCGATGGCAGTACCGTAGTGGAAATTCGGTACACCCGCAACAGCCATAGCCTGACATGGAATGTCAATGGCGGATCGACGCTGACAGGCGATTATACCCAAGGAGATATCCAATACGGTACCTCCATCGTCCTGCCGGCTCCGCCGACAAAATGGGGCTACGACTTCGACGGTTGGTACACAGATGCGAATCTGACCGTACCGCTGGAGGCAAATGCCACAATGCCGGATGAGCCGTTGACGCTGTATGCCAAGTGGTATGCCGAACATGTGTATACGATATGGGTAGAAGACGTGCAGATCACAAGCGTGAATGCGTCTGATGTGCTTGGCGATGGCAAGGTATCTTATGATGCCGGAACCAATACGTTGACGTTGAATAACGCTAATTTGACCCGGGCGTTTGACAGGCAACCAGGCGCTGCACCGTTTTCTAGCGGTTTATCCGGCAACTCGATTCTTTACAGCTACGGCGAATTAAAACTGAAACTGCTGGGCAACAACACGATTCTGGGCGGCGACACGGGTATTCTTATTTGGGGACCAACCGGTCCTAGAATTCTGACGATAGAAGGTCCTGGAACGCTTACTGTGTCAAGCAATGTCCAAGCTATTTACAACTACGAAACTTATGTCAATAGCGGTACGGTGAAATTCACAGGCGGAAGTTATGGCCTCTATACTTGGTTGCTATACATTACCGGTGGCAACGTAACGGTGCAGGGCGGCTCCAAAGCGGTTGGGGGCATGTTATATGTTGAGAATCATCAAAGCAAGACCATTATGACCGGTGCGTCTGCACCAGGTTCGCCCTATAACTATTCCGGTCCGATGGAAAATGATCCTTACATGTATGATACACCATTCCAATATTTGCACGTGGAGTGATTCTGAAGTTGTATGAACAGGATCGGCATAATCGAATCAGGGTGTTGGCGGCAGAGCTGCCGGCACCCTTCTTGTTAACGGAGGTGATGGATATGAAGCGATTTCGTGCGGTGGCCATGACTTGTTTGCTGGTAATCGGACTGAACATTTTCGTTCCCGAAACCGCACACGGCATAGAGAAAGATGCTGTTCGCATTGCCGTGATCGATACCGGAATTTCTTCTGCTGCCATCCCTGCGGAAAATCTTGAAGCGGGACGGAATTACATTTTCCCCAATCGATCTACGGAGGATAATACTGGCCACGGAACCGCGGTTGCCGGGATTATTACGGGCAGCCAGCAGGCTGGCGTTCACGGCTTAAGTCCCCAGGCGAGATTGGTGCCGCTGGTTTATCACACCAGCATCGGGGGTGATTATGCCGTTCAGGGCAGCGTGAATATGCTGGCGCAAATCATCCGAGATGCGGTAGATGTCTATCATGCCCGGATTATTAACATCAGTTCGGGGGCTATATCGGATAGTTCCGCATTGCGGGATTCGATAGCTTGGGCAGAACGCCATGGCGTGCTGGTAGTCGCGAGCGCCGGAAACGACGGAGATGATACGATCTATTATCCGTGTGCTTATGCCACTGTCGTATGTGTCGGAGCGTTCAACGAAACAGAGGATGGCCCCGCCTCTTTCTCCAATCGCTTTAACGGTGTGAATGTGCTGGCTCCCGGGTTCAAGCTGGCTTCTCTCAATCGCGATGGGGAAAATGCGGCTGTGACAGGGACGAGCTTTTCCGCTGCTTGGGTGAGCGGAGCGGCAGCGACTCTACTGGAAGCTGCCCCTACGCTGACTCCCTATCAGATCCGGCAACTCTTGTACGATACCGCCCGGGACATAGGCCCGCAAGGCTATGATGCGGATACCGGATGGGGAATCTCGAATCTCGAAGCGGCGATGGCGCAATTGCAGGAAACGCAGGGGGAAATTTTCCCCTTCGATGATGTGCCTCGGGATGCCTACTACCGTGATTCGGTCATATGGGCGATGAACAATGGCATCACCAGCGGCACAACCGTTTCCGCATTTTCTCCCGATATGACCACCACCCGTGCGCAGACCATCACCTTCCTATGGCGGGCCATGGGCTCTCCAGAACCAAGGTTGACAGACAACCCTTTTAGAGATGTGAGAGAAAGCGACTATTTTTACAAAGCGGTACTTTGGGCCATTGAAAAGGGGGTCACTTCAGGCACCTCGAAGACGGCCTTCCATCCATATGAGGTTTGCAGTGAAGCAGAAGTGATCACCTTTCTGTGGCGCGCCTTGGACCGACCGCATGCACGCACGCACAGTGAAATGGCCGCAGGACTGGGCGAGCATTATTACGCAGATGCAGCAGCATGGGCCGACGCACACGGTCTCTTCTCCGCTGCCCACACCCATTTTGCTCCCATGCAGCCGGCAACCCGGGCACATATCGCGGTCTATCTGTATCAAAGCCGTAGTTAACCAGCCAGATGAAGCGCCGCTTTAAGGTTTTTTTAAGGTGCGCTTTTGTATGATGAATGTTATGGATGAAAAAATTGTCGAATGAGGGGAAGTGAGAGCGAGAGGAATAGGACCTAAGAATTATATTCTTGTTGCCAAGAAATACAAGAAATCTTTACAATAGGAGAACGAACGTAATTCTTGATAGAGATGTTACGGCGTCTTTCTACAGGCGTGCGAAGGAGGCAATCCCAATGATTCGCGTGTTGATCGTGGACGATGAAGAAGATGCGCTCAATTTATTGGAGATTTTGCTCGGGCAGATCGGGAATGTCAAGGTCGTCGGACGGTTCGTGAACCCGGTTCAGGCGATCGAAGCTTTGTACACCATGCCGGTGGACGCCGTCTTTCTGGATAACGAAATGCCGGGCATGACAGGCATGGAGGCGGCAAGGAAAATAAGAGTCATTCAGCCCCAAGCGGCGATTGTGTTTACAACGGCATACGCAGCGTATGCGGTGGAAGCGTTTGAAATTCAATCGACCGATTATCTCCTTAAGCCGATTGTGCTGAGCAGGCTGCACAATGCGGTGTCGCGCATCAAGCAAGTCGTATCTGCGGTTCAGGCCCGACCGGACACCGGCCTTCGTCCGTGGGTCCGGTGCATGGGGGGCTTTGCCATTGCGCTTCCTCATGACGACAACCGGCTGCTCTCCTGGAGAACGAACAAGGAGAAGGAAGTCTGCGCTTTCTTGGTCCATCATGAGGGCAAGCCTGTAGATACGGCGTTGATCGTGGAGTCCATCTGGCCCGGGCACGATGTGAAGAAGGCGAAAACGTATTTATATACTTGTCTGTCTTTCTTGCGGAGGAGCTTGCAGGAGCATGACGTCCCGATAATCGTAGAAAAAACCGGAAACGGATTCGCCATCCGGCTGGACGGAACGGCAGCCGATGTGACGGCACTCGAAGGGATGCTGGACGACATGATGTCGGCGGAGGAGCCGGATGAGCGGTTGTACGATAAGATCAACGGTTTGTACCAAGGCGAATATATGGAGGGCTGCGATTACAGCTGGGCGGTATCCAGGCAGGAGGCAATCAAAGCGAAGTATATCCGTGCCGTTCGCTGCATGCACCGATTCTTTCGCAAGCAAGATCAGCTGGCGCTCGTTGTGGACAGTTTGCAGCGCGTACTTGCGATTGCGCCCGATTCTGAGGCTGACGGCCGTGAGTTGATCCGGCTGCATCTGGAAGCGGGCAACCGGAATGAGGCGGTGCGCGTCTATCGTCAGCTGGAGCAGGCCATATGCGATCAGCTCGGCATCGCGCTGGAAGAAGAGACGATCAAGTTGCATCAATCCATGGGAAGGTCAGGATGAGCGGGCGATGAAAATACGAATTGCAGCGGTGTTGGTCACGCTGGCCATATTGGCCGCAACATACGGCATATTCCTCTATTATTTCTCGCAGATCGGGAGTCAGACGCCGAAGGCAGAGAATGGGCGTCTCGATCTAACCGCATGGCGGTTCGCCGACGATGGCGTCGTTCCATTGGATGGCGAATGGGAGTTCTACCCGGACATGCTGCTCGCCCATGAAGACTTCGATCCATTCGCCGCGCATTACAGCAGCCCGGCACCGGAGCGGATCGAGGTGCCGGGCACGTGGTTGAATCGCATGCAGACGCTCGGCAAGGCGACTTACCGGTTACAGGTCAAGGTCGGTGACTCGGCATCCGTATATGGACTGAAGACATCTTCGATCCAGATGTCCAATCGCATCATCATCAATGGCCTGGCTGCAGGCCATAGCGGGCATCCGGCGGAAATGCGACAGTATGAAGCGTTAAATCGACCGTATGCCAGTTATTTCACGCTGACGCCCGGATGGAACGAAATCATCGTACAGGTGGCCAATTACGAATTTCCCGCCGGCAGCGGCATTAACGAGTCGATCTATCTGGGGGATGCGGCACACATTTCCGAGTTGCGCGATAAGGCGTTGATGCACGACTGGATTGCCGTGACGGCGTTTCTGATCATGGGACTGTATTTTATCGGGTTGTATTCGCAGCGCAAGAAGGATACTTCCCTGCTCGTATTCGGGATGGTGTGCGTGTGTTTCGCCCTGTTCACGTGCACGCGCGGCGAAAGAGTGCTGTTCAGCGTGCAGGGCTTCGTTCCGTTCTGGCTCTACCTTCGCATTCAGATGGTTTCGGCGCTCGGCGTAGGGATCGGACTTCTCCTATACGTGAACACCGCGTTCCGCCCGTTCAGCTCCCGCTGGCTGATTCGAATCGGGGTTGTCGTCGGGGCGGTACTGGCAGTCTGGGCAATCGGATTCATCCCCCGCTATGCAACGGATCTGTTCCGGCAGCTGGTCACGATCTATGCGACCTTCCCGCTGCTATATGCCATCTATGTATTTGTGCTGGCGGCCTTTCGCAAAGTGGAGGGGAGCCTGTACCTAATCGTTGCCGCGATCGCGCTGAACGCCTATGCGCTCGTGCAAAATCTGAACATATACTTTGCCGTTCCGGTTGCCGCGATACCGCCGTTCGAGCCGTTCGTGTTCTTGTTGATGCTGGCTCTGCTGATGTCGCTTCGGTTCTCCAATGCGTTCCGGAAGATCGAAGAGCTGTCCGTTCGATTGCTGCAAGCGGACAAGCTCAAAGACGAGTTTCTGGCGAGGACGTCGCATGAGTTCAAGTCGCCGCTGCACGGCATCAAGCAAATTTCCATGTCGATGCTTGACAACGCCAAGCATCCGCCGTCGGATGAGCAGCGGGAGAAGCTTCAATTAATTACGAGCATCACCGACAGGCTTTCGCAGCTTGTGTATGATATTCTGGATTTCTCCAAGCTGAAGCAAGGCGAACTGACCGTCGAACTTGCACCGATCGCTGTCCGTTCGGCTGTCGAGATGCAGGTGCAAATCTATTCGTATCTGTGCGCGGACCGCAACATCCGGCTGGAGAACCGCGTTCCCGAACATTTGCCTTATGCGCTCGCTGATGAGAGCCGGTTCGGCCAAATTGTCGGCAATCTGCTCGACAACGCGGTCAAGCATACGGAAAAAGGTAGCATTATCGTTACGGCGGCGGAGAATCGCGGCATGATTGAGGTGACGGTCCAGGATACAGGGGAAGGAATCGAAGCACGGAATATCCCGTACCTGTTCGAAGCGTTCCAATCCTTTGATGCACCGACCGAGCGCCGGGGCTTCGGTCTCGGGCTGTCCATCGTCAAGCAACTGGTCGAACTGCAGCATGGAACGATATCGGTATCTTCGACTATAGGAGTCGGCACGATGTTCACGTTCACGCTGCCGATTACAAATGAAGGCAAGAAGTCGGATTCGTCCCCGCGATTAAGCGAACAACCGGCCAAAGCGCCGGATTACGCGTTCGAGACGCCGTATGATCTGGATCAGAAAGGGAAGCATACGGTGCTGATCGTGGACGATCAATTTCTGAATTTGAAAGTGTTGATGGACGCGCTAGAGCCCCTTGGCTATAACATCATCGCCGTAAAGAACGGTTATGAGGCCTTGCAGCAGATCGAAAAACCGAAGAAGATCGATCTCGTCGTTCTCGATCTGATGATGCCAGGTCTGTCAGGGTACGAAGTGTGCCGGGAGATCCGCAAAACCTGGACGCTGCCGGAGCTTCCCGTGCTGATGGTGACGGCGGCCATCGGGCCGCAGGATAAAGTGGCGGCGTTCGAAGCGGGGGCAAACGACTACTTGCCGAAGCCGTTTGACATGGCAGAACTGAAAGCGAGGATCGGCAGCATGCTGGCGTTGAAGGAGTCGCTGGCCAAGGTGGTCAATCTGGAAGTGGCGTTTCTGCAATCGCAGATCAAGCCGCATTTTTTGTACAACGTCTTGAATAGTATTGTCGCTTCCAGTTATACGGACGTGGAGCGCTCGCGTAAATTGACGGCGGACCTTGCCGATTATTTACGCGGAAGCTTTCGATTCAGCAACGCGGAGCACCGGATTCCCTTCGAAGAAGAGTTCAGCCTGATCAACACCTACGTCGAAATCGAAAAGGCGCGTTTCAAGGAACGCCTGCGGTTCGAAGTCGACATTGCCGAATCGATATTCCGGGTGAGCCTCCCCCCTCTGCTGATCCAGCCGCTCGTTGAGAATGCGATTCGGCACGGGATCGGCAATCGAGTAGAAGGCGGAACGGTCAAATTGACGGCTTACGAAGCCGAGGGCCAATACCGGTTCATCATTGAAGATGACGGTGTCGGCATCGTGAGCGGTCTGCTGGGGGATCTGCCGGATTCCGGATCGAGCAGGCGGCAGGGCATCGGTCTGCTGAACATCAACAAGCGGTTGAAATATGAATACGGTACAGGGCTGCAGATGGAAAGCGAGCCGGGCCGGGGAACGAGAGTGACGGTGTGTATTCCGGCGGAGTCGGCGTGATCGGCCGTATTTCGAAAGTCACCCTTACTTATCCAATCAAGGAGGTATGAAAAGAAGATGCACAGTTT
>JAEWJS010000167.1 GCA_023386495.1 Bacillota bacterium
CCGAACGCCAAAAGCGGCATCCGCCCTCTTCCGGGCGATTGCCGCTATTCTTCCATTCCATAATCTACTCTAGAATCGTATCTTCCGGCTGCTGCTCGCTGCGACGCTTCTCGACGAGATGCATGGCCGTGCCGATCGTATAGATGAACACGCTGCCGACCATGAAGCCGATCCCAGCCATTAAGGTCATGTTCTCATCGCTAAAGTGCCCCACGTTCCACAAGCACATCACCACGCCGACGACCAGAGTCGTCCAAGCTGCGCCTCTCATGAACGCGAACATCCGCTTCATCTCCCGATCGCTGCGTGCGACCGTATTGTTCGTATTCGACATGCCGCTCACTTCCATTCTCCGTTGTAAAGGCTTTATTGCCTTCAGTATAACACAGAATGGACGAAATTTGTTCAATAAATGTTCAAACTTCGATCACGGTTTGGACACTTTTACGTTCGCAGCCGTATTGTGCCGTATTACTTGCGCGTCGAATGGCAGCACCCTGCGCGCACGTTCGCCGTGTTGTCTGGACCGCAGCAGCCACGCGGCGAAGGGCGGCTCGACGAACCAGCCCGTCAACCGTTTCACTGCCGGCTGCGCGAGCAGCCAAGCCAGAGCCAGCAGTCCGAGCATCAACAGTCCAATCTGGGCCCAACTCTGAATCGAAGAATACAGATCGAGATAGACGAGCATGCGGATGAACAGGCCATGCAGTAAAAAGACGTATAGCGTGCGCGTACCAAGCGCTGTCCAAGCGACGCTCCTCTGCGGGATCAGCGCCAGAATGCCTGCGCCGGCCGCGAATTGAAGCGCATAGACGCCGGCGCGCGTCAGCGGCGCTTCCCATCCCCATGCATGCAGCTCCGTATAGGTAAATCTGCCGTACAGCCAGCCGACGGCATCCTGCCAAGGGACGAGCGGAATGGAGGCTAGCAGCACAACAGGCAGCAGTCGCAGCAAGAAGCGAAGTCGAGAAGCATACAGCGCCATCAGCCGATCTGGGCGGAAGCGGTATCCCGCAGTGAAGAACGGGAAGAATACGAGCATGCGCGATAGACCGAGCCAATCGCCGTCTGCGCCCCAATAGCCCGCAGCTATGCCGATTGCCAGCGATACGATTAAGGGATGCGGCATCCGGAGCGCTTCCATCAGCTTCATCAAGAGCCGCCAGCCCAAGTGTGCGGTGAGGAACCATAGCATCAGATACGGCATGAAGAATGAACGGTCATCATCGGCAACGTGGAAGAGCGTCACGTCAAGCACCGAGTACAGGCTCTGGAATAGCAAATACTGCAAGGCTATGCCGAGCAGCACCTTGGCTCCCGCCTCGCCTTGCAGATTATGCCGTGCATGATAGCCCGTCACGAAGGCGAACAAAGGCATGTGGAACGTGTATATCCAGAGATAGACGGTCTCCAGCTCATCGTAACGGCTGATCAGCGGTTCGATGCCAGCCGCTAGAACGACGGATACAATAAGGGCATAGCGAAGGTTGAGCATCCAAGCCTCGCTCTGCCCATAATCCGGATAGCGGGAGGCTGCCATCTCAATCACCCATCGTCCAGATCGGCTGCGCGGTTACGCTCGGAGCCGCAAACAGGTGGCCCATCTTATGCCGCTTCGTCTCCAGGTAGCCGCGATTGCTCTCGTTCGCCGGAATCTGATGCGGAACGCGTTCCGTCAGCTGAATGCCGTGCTCGGACAACGCCTGCATTTTCGCCGGATTATTCGTCATGAGCCGTACCTCGCTCACGCCGAGATCCCGCAGCATCTGTGCCGCGGCAGCGTAATCCCGCTCGTCCGCGCCGAATCCCAGTACCGCATTGGCCTCCACAGTGTCAAGCCCCTGCTCTTGCAGCGCGTATGCACGCAGCTTGTTCAGGAGTCCGATGCCGCGACCTTCTTGGCGCATGTAGAGCAGAATGCCGGAGCCGGCCAGCTCGAGCTGGCGCATCGCCGCCTCCAACTGCTCTCCGCAATCGCAGCGCCTGGAGTGGAAAACGTCGCCTGTCAGGCATTCGGAATGAATCCGCACTAGCACTGGCGAAGCGCCGTCGATCTCGCCCTTCACAAGCGCAAGATGCTCCTTGCCGTCCAGCGCGCTGCTGTAGCCGATCATCGTGAAGTCGCCGTAATCCGTCGGCAGCTTGATCACCGCCTCGCGCTTCACGAGCTTGTCATGACGCTTCCGGTAGCGGATCAGATCCTGGATGCTGATCAGCTTCAGGCCGTGCACCTGCGCCAGCGCGGCAAGCTGGGGCAAGCGCGCCATCGTCCCGTCGCGATTGATGATCTCGCAGATTACGCCGGCAGGAATCGCGCCGCACAGCTTCGCAAGATCGACGGCCGCTTCCGTATGGCCGGGGCGCTCCAGCACGCCGCCGGGCTTCGCTGTCAGCGGGAAGATATGCCCGGGACGGCGGAAGTGCTCCGCCCTCGCAGCCGGATCGCACAGCGCCATAATCGTCCTCGAACGGTCGCCGGCCGATATTCCGGTCGTCGTGCCGCAATGATCGACCGACACGGTGAACGCCGTGCCATGCGCGTCGCTGTTATGATGCGCCATCTGACGGAGCCCCAGCGCATCTGCCCGATCCTGTCCGATCGGCGCGCAGACCAATCCGCGTCCTTCCCGAATCATGAAGTTGATCGTCTCCGGCGTCGCCAGCTCCGCAAGCGCGACGAAATCTCCTTCGTTCTCCCGATCCTCGTCATCCACTACGATTATGACTTTGCCTTGCTTCAGATCGAGCAGGGCATCTTCTATGGAATCCAATTGAATGGTTTCATGCGTCATCGCAATCCGCTCCTTAATTGTTCTGCAGAACCTCCAACGGGTCATCCTGGCGACCGGCATTCGCGATCGGCTCGATTACGTATTGCGCATAGGTCGCGGCCAACAGGTCGAGCTCCTCGTCGCCGATCGTCATAGCGCCATGTATGACGAACATCGGCATGAAGCGCATCCCGATCAGATTGCTGCCTACCTCGTATGGCCGCGTCAGCTCCGCCATGCTGTATCTGTTGTAGCCGTCGGCTCCGTATGCTTCTGCAGCGCTGCCTGTCGAGATCGCCAGTCCCAGCTCTTTGCCATGCAGCTTATCGCCATCCGGCCCGTATGCCCAACCGAACGTGAGCACTTCGTCCATCCATTTTTTCATCAGATGAGGCGCGCTGTACCACCAGAACGGGAACTGCAGCACGAGACGGTCATGCGCCGTCACCAGCTCTTGCTCCCTCTCGACGTCGATCCTCTCATCCGGATACGCGGCATGCAGGTCATGCACCGTAACCTCGCCTTGCCGCCTCAGCTCTTCCGTCAATCTCCGATGAATGCGCGACTTCCCTGCAAGCTCCGGATGCACCACAATCACAAGCGTTCTCATGGGTCCACTCCTCCTCATTCCACTTCTCTCTTCATCTGATATCGCAAGCTTACCAACCATATGCTTCCCACTAAATGATAATTGTCACAGGACGATCGATTTGGCTGTGCTATCTTATGGCGAGATTGGCGTAGCTTGCGGAACGTTGAATGGAGGGGAACGGGAATGGCTCTAGTCGTTACGAATGATCGAATCGCGGACAATGTGTACCGATTGACCGCAAGGCTGCAGCGCGGCGAAGGCCACGGCCGAATGGGGCAATTCTACATGCTCCGGGCTTGGCGGGATTACCCGGTATTGCCCCGGCCGATCAGTATCCATGACATCGAGGAGGATGGCGTTGCTTTTCTCTACCGGATACACGGCGAAGGCACGCGGCTCTTCGCATCGCTCCAGCCAGGCGATGAGCTGCACCTTGAAGGCCCGTTCGGCAACGGATTCCCCGAGGTCAAGGGACGCATCGCGCTCGTAGGCGGAGGCATAGGCATCGCGCCGCTGTTGTATGCCGCCCGGCAGCTGCCGGGCGCTCATGCCTACCTCGGCTTCACGGCACAGCCGATGTGCGTCGACAGCTTCGAGGCGCTCGCGGCACGCTGCATCGTCAGCATCGGCGGCACGATCGTCGATCGCATCGACCCTGAAGCTTACGATGCGGTTCTCGCATGTGGACCGGCACCGATGCTTCGCGCACTGCGCGATCGGCTGGCGAATTCGCCAGCACGGCTGTTCGTCTCGATCGAGCGCCGCATGGCTTGCGGCATCGGCGCTTGCTATGCCTGTTCGATGCCCGACCCTATAGGCGGCAAGAACCGACAGGCATGCAAGGACGGTCCCGTGTTCGAAGCGAAGGAGGTGGACTGGGATGCCCTCGATTGCTTGTAATGTAGCTGGCGTCCGGTTGCGCAATCCGATCCTCATGGCTTCCGGCACGTTCGGCTTCGGTAAGGAATACGCCGCATATTACGATCTGAATAAGCTCGGCGGCATCGTATCGAAGGGGCTCACGCTGCAGCCGCGAACGGGCAATAAGGGAACGCGCATCTGGGAGACGCCTGCCGGACTATTGAACAGCGTCGGCTTGGAGAATCCCGGCGTAGACGGTTTTGTTGCGGAGGAACTCGATGCGATGGCCGCATGGGATACCGCCGTCATCGTCAATCTCGGAGGAAGCTGCCTCCAGGATTATGCGGAGGGTGCCGAGCGCTTGCTCGATGCTTCGCGGCAGCGGACACGCCAGGGCAGGCGCGGCATCGACATGCTCGAGCTGAATATTAGCTGCCCGAACGTCCGGGCGGGCGGCATTCAATTCGGCGTGGATACCGAAGCTGCCCAGGACATTGTGCGAGCCGTGCGACGGGCTGCGGCGGGAATGCCGCTTGCGGTCAAGCTGTCGCCCATTGCGCGCGACATCGCGGAGATGGCCCGCATGTGCGAGGCGGAAGGCGCGGACGCCATCTCGCTGATCAACACGATCCCGGCGATGAAGATCGACGTCCGCCGGCGCCGCAGCGTGTTCGACAACCTGTACGCCGGCCTGTCCGGCCCCGCCATCAAGCCGATCGCGCTGCGGCTCGTGCATCAGGCTGCTAAGGCCGTGCAGCTGCCGGTGATCGGAATCGGCGGCATCGCCGCTGCCGAGGACATTCTCGAATTCGTCATGGCCGGCGCCTCCGCGGTGCAGGTCGGTACGGCGAACTTCATGAACCTCCGTGCGGGAGCGGTATTGGCTGACCAGCTCGCCGCGCTTATGGACAGCGAGGGCATCGCGTCGCTGGACGAGATCCGCGGCATTGTCTGAGCGATGCGACGATGGGCTGGCGTTGGAGGCTAGGGTCTGGGGGCGCTGGCTTGGGTGCTCGGAGGCTGGCTTGGGTGCTCGGAGGCTGGCTTGGGTGCTC
>JAEWJS010000020.1 GCA_023386495.1 Bacillota bacterium
GTACTGAGGACTACGCGATGCCCCTGACCTCAACTTAGCGGCTGCTCCCGAATCGACTGAATCCAGGCGCGGGCTGCGTGCGAGATATAATGATCGCGGCGCCAGATCATCGACATGCGCCACGGAATGGGCTGCGGCGCAATCGGGACGACCCGGAAGCGGTCAGTGCTGAGCAGCCGGCAGACGCTCTCCGGAAGCAGCGTTACGCCCAGCCGGATGCCGACCATCTCTGCGATGAAGTCCCACTGCGCGCTCTCGAACGCGACCTGCGGCTGATAGCCAGCACGCATGCAGGCATCGGCGATCAGGTGGCGGATCGTGAATTCCTCGCGGAAGAGCACGAAGGATTCCGCCGACAGCTCCGTCAGCTCCACGCTGCCGCGCGATGCGAGCCGATGCTCGGGATGCATCACGAGGCGAAGCTGTTCGTCGATGCAGGGATGGGCATGGAACCGTTCGCTATGCGCGATAGGTTCGATCACGAAGCCGATGTCGAGTGCGCCGTGCTCGATATCGGCTTCGATGCGTCTGCCTCCTTGCTCGATCATCTCGAGCTGAATGCCTGGATAGCGGGCGTGGAAGCGTTCGATTGCTGCGGGGAAGAAGCGCATGCCGATCATCGGGGGAATGCCGAGCCGGACGGTACCCTGCGCAAGATGCACGACGTCGTCCATCTCGCTCTTGATCCGCTCCATGCCGCGCACGACCTGCTTGGCAGACGGCAGAAGCGCCGCGCCGGCGTCTGTCAGTTCGATCGGCGTAACGGTCCGATCAAATAGCTGGGCGGCGAGCTCGTCCTCGAGTGCGCGAATCATTTTCGACAACGTCGGCTGTGTAACATGCAGCGCCTCGGCCGCCTTCGTAAAGCTGCGATGCTCGGCAACGCCGATGAAGTAGCTCAATTGCCGGATGTCCACGCCGCAATCCCCCTTTATAGACAGCATGCATGAGCGGCATGCGAGATATGTATTTTACCTATGCTGTGATTAATCGTACAGTTATAGCATGTTGCAATTGCTATAAGGGGGATACAATCATGCCTACACATGCTCTTCATACAGAGGACAACCTGCGAGCCCTGCTGAACGGCTCGGCAGACTTAAGCGCGGACCGGCCTATGGCGAAGCCGGCTAGCGCTTCCTATACAATCAAGGCCGCCATCGTGCTGCCGCCGGACACGAACCATCACGGGACCATCTTCGGCGGCAAGCTGATGGCGTATATCGACGACGTGGCGACGATTGCGGCGACGCGGCACGCGCGCAGGCCTGTCGTTACCGCATCGACGGATTCGGTCGATTTCTTGCATCCGGTGAGAAAGGGCGACTCGGTCTGTCTGTCGGCGTTCGTCACGTGGACGCGCCGCACCTCGATGGAAGTGTTCGTTCGCGTCATCACGGAGAATCTGCTCACAGGCGAACGCCAGGTGTGCGCGACCTCGTTCCTGACATTCGTGGCCCTGGACGATGACGGTAAGCCGGCGGAAATTCCGAGCGTGTACCCGGAGAGCGACGAGGAGAAGCTGTTGTTCGAGAGCGCGCAGTCGCGCAAGGAAGCCAGGATGATCCGCAGGGAAGAGAGCAAGCGGTTCGCCGCCCTGCTGGGCACGGAATCCCGCATCGCGCAGCATCGCAGCCGGTCCGCGCGCGAGGCATTCGAGCCGGTCTGGGACGGCGAATGGTAAGCTTATATAGCAGCAAGCAGAGGTTGCCCGACGTGGGCGGCCTCTTTTCATTTTTCCGATGTCGACGGGATAGTACCGGGCGCCTGGCTGAACACTAAGGCCAGGTATGAAATATTAATGAATGTTATTGACGAGTGAGCTTCGCACTGATAAAGTGATAATACCAAGTAGATTAATCGGAATTGAGGGAAGGCAGCTATGAATACGATGCTTCGCAGCCGCTGGTGGAGCTTTGGGTTTCGCAGTACGGTTATGCTTTATTTTATCATCCTCATCGTTCTGCCGATCGCGGGCGTCTATGTGCAATCCTTCTCGCAAGGTTGGGTCCCCTTCTGGGACAGCGTCGCGGATCCGCTCGCATGGAAGGCCGTGCTGCTGACGATCAAGCTGGCGCTCATCGCCACGGTCTTGAACGTCTTCATCGGCACGATGGTCGGGTGGGTGCTTATTCGGTACCAATTCCTCGGACGCCGGTTCCTGAACAGTCTGGTTGACCTGCCGTTCGCGCTCCCGACTGCTGTCGGCGGGCTCATGATCCTGCTCTTGCTCGGTCCGAACAGCTGGGTCGGCGAAGCGGCGGAACGGCTCGGCTTCGAGATCGTGTTCCATCAGCCCGCAATCGTCATTGCGATGCTGTTCGTCACGTTCCCCTTCGTCATTCGCGCCGTCCAGCCGCTGCTGGAGGAGATGGATAAGTCGGAGGAGGAAGCGTCGTATACGCTCGGTGCCTCGAAGGCGAAGACGTTCTTTCACGTTATTTTCCCCACGATTCTGCCGGGCATACTAAGCGGCGCTATGCTTGCCTTCTCGCGCGGCTTGGCCGAATTCGGCGCAGTCGTGCTGGTCGCCGGCAACATTCCGGGCAAGACGCTGATTGCGTCGGTCTATATTTTCGGCGAGGTCGAGAGCGACAACCCGCAAGGCGCTGCCGCGGTCTCGATCCTGCTGCTGACGTTGTCCTTCCTCATCCTGTGGACGGTTAACATCGTCCAATCGAGGAGGGCAGGTCAATGAGGAAGGTATGGATTCCGCTTACTTATCTCGTATTCGCGGTCTTGTTGATCGCGCCGCTCATCCGAATTCTGACCGGTGCATGGGAGGATGGCTGGGACGGCTTCATCGGCGCGCTCTCGCGGCCGCAATCGCTGCATGCGCTCTGGATGACCTTCCTGATCACGGTCATCGTCACGATTATCAATACGCTGTTCGGCGTCATGCTGGCGCTCTATCTCGTTCGGGCAACCTGGCTCGGGCCGCGGTTGAAGCAACTGCTCAATAGTCTTGTCGATCTGCCGTTCGCGGTATCGCCTGTCATTGGCGGCCTCATGATCGTGCTCTTGCTCGGACCGAACGCAGTATTGGGCGCCTTCTTCGAGGATATCGGCTTCAAGGTCGTGTACGCGATGCCGGGCATGATCATCGCCACGCTGTTCGTCACGTTCCCGCTCATGGTGCGCGAGGTGATGCCGGTGCTGCAGGAGATCGGCGCGCAACAGGAGGAAGCAGCCTCCACGCTGGGCGCTTACTCGTGGTACACGTTCTGGCATGTGACGTGGCCGGCGATCCGCTGGGGCGTCATCTACGGCGTCGTGCTGACGGTCGCGCGCTGCATGGGCGAATTCGGCGCGGTGCTCGTCGTCTCGGGCAATATCATCAATAAGACGCAGACGGCGACGACGCTCGTCTACCAAGACGTGGAGAACTTCAACGTCATCGCGGCGAACAGCCTGGCATTGATGCTGGCCGCGATCTCCGTCAGCCTGCTCCTGTTCATGGAATGGGCCAAGAAGCGAAAGGAAGTGCACTAAGATGCATATCGAAGTTAACGGACTGAACAAAAGCTTCGGCGATTTCCATGCGGTGCGGGACGTCAGCTTCTCGATCGAGAAGGGCCATCTGATCGGCTTGCTCGGACCGAGCGGCGGCGGCAAAACATCGATCCTCCGCATGCTGGCCGGCCTGGAGTCGCCAAGTTCCGGGGACATTATATTCCACGGCAAGCGCGTGAACGATCTGCCGCCGCAGGAACGCGGCATCGGCTTCGTCTTCCAGAACTACGCGCTCTTCAAGCATATGACCGTCTATGATAACGTGGCGTTCGGACTGAAGGTGAAGAAGCAGTCCAAGGAGCGGATCAAGGAGCGCGTCATGGAGCTGGTCGAGCTGACCGGCCTCAAGGGATTCGAGCATCGGCTGCCGCATCAGCTGTCCGGCGGGCAGAGGCAGCGCGTCGCGTTCGCGCGGGCGCTGGCTCCCGAGCCGCAGCTCTTGCTGCTCGACGAGCCGTTCGCGGCGATCGACGCGAAGATTCGCCATGAGCTGCGAACATGGCTCAAGGAGATGATCGAGCGCGTCGGCATTACGTCGATCTTCGTGACGCATGACCAAGACGAGGCGATCGAGGTCGCGGACGAGATCATGATCATCAATAAAGGGCGACTAGAGCAGAAGGGGACGCCGTGGGACATCTACAAGTCGCCGCAGACGCAGTTCGTGGCGAGCTTCATCGGCGAGTCGACGATCGTCGACGACGTGGCGCAGCTGCACGGTTTCGACCAGGCAGCGTCATGGCCGGGCGTACAGGCGCTGATCCGCCCGGAGTACGTGGAGATCGGCCATCGGAACGAATTCCGCATGCCGTCCGCCACGGAGACGGGGAAGGTGAAGCAGCTGCATTTTCGCGGGAGCGAGTGGCTGGTAGAGGTAGAGATTGGCAACGTCACGCTGATGACGTACCGTTCGCTCGAGAAGGAGGTCTTGCATCCGGGCCAGGAGATTACCGTGCTCGTGCATCGGGCCTACCTGTTCACGGGTTCGGACAGCTGGATCATGGAGAATCGCTTGAAGGAAGATCCGATGCCGATCTATATCTAGGACGGACTACACACGCAGAAGGTGTTGGGGGAAGTGTACATGAACAGGTGGAAAAAGCTGACGGCGGCAGTGCTCCTGCTCGCGATCGTGCTCGCCGGCTGCGCGGGTCCTTCGGAGGGCGGCAATGGCGATGCGGGTGCGGACGTCGATGCGCTGGGGATGGGCGACGTAACGTTGGTCGTCGGCTCCTACTCGGTGGCCAAGGACGCGATGGCAGACCTGCTGCCGCTGTTCCGTGAGCAGTGGCTGGCAGAGACCGGGCAGAAGGTCGCGTTCCAGGAATCGTACGAGGCATCCGGCACGCAGGCGCGGTCGATCGTCGGCGGCTTCGAGGCGGACGTGGCGATTCTGGCGATGGAGACCGACCTCGACAAGATCGAGAAGGCCGGCATGATTACGCATGACTGGCGCGCGGCAGCGGGCGGCGGCATGGTGACGCGTTCGCTCGTCGTGATGGGGACCCGCGAAGGCAATCCGCTCGGCTTTCGGGATTGGGAGGACCTGATGCAGGGCGGCGTCAAGGTGCTCTACCCGAACCCGAAGACGTCCGGCGGCGCGCAGTGGGACATCAATGCGATCTACGGCGCGGGGCTGAAAATATCGGAGGAACGCGACGGCGCGAAGGATCCTGCGTATGCGAAAGCATTCCTGGCGGCGATCCACGACAATGTCGAATCGCTCGACAAGAGCGGCCGTGCATCGATGGCCGCGTTCGAGTACGGCGTCGGCGACGTGATCGTGACGTACGAGAACGAGCTGCTGGCCCGAATCCGGCAGGGTGTGCCGTATGAGATCGTGATGCCGACGCATACGATCCTGATTGAGAATCCTGCGGCGGTCATCGATAGCAATGCGGATCGGCACGGCACGCGGGAGCTGGCCGAGGCGTTCGTGGCGTTCCTCGGCTCACCGGATGCGCAGCGCGTCTGGGTCGAGCATGGCTTCCGGCCGGTCGACGCCGCGGTGGCGGAGGAGACGGCCGACCGTTTCGCGGCGCAGCCGGAAGGGCTGTTCGATATCGGCTACCTCGGCGGCTGGGATGCGGTGCGGGAGGAGCTATATTCGAAGAAAGGCATCTGGTACCAGGTGCTGGCCGGCTTGTAGGGCCGGATTGTGATCGCGATGCTTATGCTGTCGAAGCTTATTCGGCGGCGAATCTTGAACGCTGGCGAAAATTCCGGTACTCATGTAGCTTTGACTACACTGCGTTCCTCATTTTCTACCATCGTCCAACATTCTTGGCGCTGACAACCCGGCTTTTGGAAATGGATAGCATAAAGGTTCGTTGACCCAGCAGCGTGTGCTGGCGGCGACGAACCTTTTTTATGCCCGTTGGGCAGCATTATGGGACGCGCGGCGCGGAGACCGCGATTAGTTGCTTTTGGGGCACTTAAATCGTGCGATTTGGTGCGCGCGGCGGGAATAAGTGCTTTTCGTGCAACTATTCGCTCGATATGCGGCGCATGGTCGTAAAAACACAAAAACAGTTGCTCCAAAAGCAACTGTTCGTGATTTCCATCGATATTGGCAGCAAATAAGTGCCCGAAAAGCAACTATTGGCACCTCGCACCACAGTCGCTCGAGGCGAGAGGCGGTGCGTAATCGCAGTAGCTTAGCTACCTCAGTGCTGTGCGAGCCGACAATGCGTGCCAACTACCACCAGCCTATTTACACCTGCAGCAGCGAGAGGATGATCGACGATAGGCCGAAGCAGGTGCCGAGCAGGCAGAGGAACGCGACAACTTGCTTATGCGTCAGGCCTGCCCGGAGCAGCCGATAGTGCGCTTGGCTGGCGTCGGCTTGGTAGATCGGCTTGCCCTGGACGAGGCGGCGCGCGACGACGAACAGGTTGTCGAAGATCGGCACGGCCAGCGCCAGAATCGGGATGAACAGCGACAGCACCGTCGCTTGCTTGAAGGCGCCGTCCAGCGCGATGACCGCGAGGATGAAGCCCAGGAATGTCGCGCCCGCGTCGCCCATGAACACCTTGGCCGGCGGCTTATTGTAGCGCAAGTAAGCCAACGTGACGCCGAGCAGCACGATCGCCATCATGGCAGGCCCTTGCTGAGCCGTGATCAGCGCGACGACGAACAGCGTGATCGCCGAGATTGAGGTCAGGCCGGCGGCCAGCCCGTCCATGCCGTCGGAGAAGTTGATAACCGTCGTCACGCCGAAGATCCAGAGTACCGTAAGCGCGAATTGCAGCCATTCGGGGAACAGCAGGTATTCGCCGCCGAACGGATTATAGAAGCCGGAGAATTCGATCCCCGACAGATAGACGAGCACGGCTGCCGACAGCTGCACGATCAGCTTCGGCAGGGCAGGGAAGTCTTTGCCCTTCGTCTTGTACCAATCGTCGACCGTTCCGATCGCGAGCAGCAGGACGCCTCCGCCGAGCACGGCTGCGGACTGCAGCCAGCTGCCGCTGCCGCCGAACAGCAGGTACGCGGCAGCGAATCCGATGAAGATCGGATAGCTGGCCGTGAGCGGGATCGGATTGCGGTGGATCTTCCGTTCGACATCCTTACGAGGCTTGTCCACAAAATCGAGGCGGAAAGCCAGCCGGCCGAGCGGAGGAATTAAGGCGTATACGATCGTGAATGCGAGCAGGAATGCGATTGCGAACAGGATAAGTCATCATCTCCCACAAGATGGTAATCTACAAAAAACAGAGCCTATCCGATTAGACGCCGGATAGGCTCCAAAAGTTTCTATTAATAACCGACATATTTGGACATGCGGTCCATTTCGGCCCATTCGGCGGCCAGCATGCTGTAGATCGCCATGTCGACGTAGCGCTTATTGAGCAGCTTCGCCTGCCTCGCGACTCCCTCCAGCGTAAAGCCCAGCCGCTCGGGGACGGCTCTGCCGCGCGTATTGTCTACGGCCGCGTGAATGACGATCCGATTGAGCCCGCAGCTGCCGAATGCGTAGTCCGCCAAGGCATCGCATGCGCGCGTCATGCGTCCCTTGCCATGGCCGGCCTCGCTGAGCCAATAGCCGATGCGGCCGCTCTTGTCGGGCGAATTCACGCCGGACAGCTCCGCGACGCCGACGATCCGGTTCCCGTCGAACAGCCCGTAGCCGTAAGCGTCGCCGATTCGTTGCCGGCGGTTCAGGTCGTCGATGTAAGCGCGAGTGTCGTAGGGGGAGCGGATGCCGTCGACCCAAGAGAACCACTGGCGCAGGAAGGGGCGATTGTCATCCGTTAAGCGGTACAACTCTTCTGCATGCTCGGGCGTCAGCAACCTCATATCCGTCTGATCGGTCAATGCGTACGCAACCATGTGAAGCACCTCCGAATTGTAAGCGTTATCAATACTGGCGATCGCGGCGGGACGATGGACGATGATCTAGCTTCTTCTATTATACATGAAAAGGCGCGGCCTTAAACCAGGCGAACGCGGGCAAGCAAGAAAAATCTGCGCGGGCTGGATGGCAACGGAAGGAAGCCATTGTATAATCAAGGAATAAAGGGGGCGTGGTTCATGCCGAATATTAAGGTGCTCATCGCCGACGACAACTCCTTCGTACGCGAAGGGATGCGCATCATCCTGTCGACCTTCGACGGATTCGAGGTCGTGGCCGCGGTCCAGAACGGGCAAGAGGCAGTGGACTACTGCAGGCAGCATGAGGTCGACGTGGCGCTCTTGGACGTGCGAATGCCGGTCATGAACGGGGTGGAAGCGACGCGGCTGATTGCCAAGGAGACCGCAGCGCGGCCGATGATCCTGACGACCTTCGACGATGACGAATACATTCACGATGCGATCGCGCACGGGGCAAAGGGCTATCTGCTCAAGAATAACGATCCCGAACGGATTCGCGATGCGATCCGGACGATCTATTATGGCCATAGCGTCTTGCAGGACACGGTGCTCGAAAAATTGACCGCGGGCGCCTCAGATACATCCGGGATAAAGACGGGGACGCCGGCGCATCCGGAATCCGCAGCCGCTGGCCGGGATGCGGCGATCGATCGAAGCCTCTTCACGGAGCGGGAGCTGGACATCATGGCGCTGATCGCCAAGGGCAGGACGAACAAGGAAATTTCCAAGCAGCTCTACATATCCGAAGGGACGATCGCCAACCATATCACTTCGATTCTGGGCAAAACTAGCCTCACCCACCGCACGCAGATCGCAATCTACTACCTCACGGGAGAGCTGACCTCATGAGCTTCCGCAACGAAGCTCCCGAGCTGTGGCTGATCGGCTGCAAGGTGCTCCTGTTCGTGTACGCGGTCTACCTGACGGTGAAGCCGGGAGCAGAGATGACGCCGATTTACGTGCTCCTTCTGCTCGTATACCTCTCCTCCAATCTGTTGTATTACCTCGTCAAGCAGGTCAGGCGGCGTTCCGCCGCCGCTGTCCTATCGATCGGCATAGTCGCGGCAATGGCTCAGATCGACGTTCGCCTGCTTATACTGCTGCTGCCCGTGCACTTGTACGAGCTGTCGGGGCTATTCGCGGCAGGCATGCAGCGAATGGCGGCTGCCGGACTGATGCTGATCGCGATTGCTTTTGTACCGACGGATGAGATGCCGTTCTACCTCTTCATCGCCGGCTTGACGCTGCTGATGTGTTCGATGCACGATGCGCTCGGCGGCAAGCTAAGCGTGCAGCGCACCCAGCTCGAGCGAATGCGTAGCGAGCGGGACCGGCTGCAGGAACGGCTGCTGGAGAACGATGAATGGCTCAAGCAGACGGCATACACGCTGAAGCTGGAGGAGCGGAGCAAGCTGTCGCAGGGTATCCATGACAACATCGGGCATGCGATGACCGGCGCGCTGATTCAGATGGAGGCGGCGAAGCGGCTGCTTCGGCAAGAGCCGAACAGAGCGACGGAACTGCTGGACAACGCCATCCGCATCTCGCAGGATGGCATCGAGAGCATCCGCGCCGAGCTGAAGCGGATGAAGCCGCCGCCGGAGCAGATGGGCATCAATCGGATGAAGCTGCTCCTCGACGACTGTTCGGCCAAGCATCCGATTCGCACCGCATTCACGCATGAAGGGGACATGGACGCGATCCTGCCGCTTCAATGGCGGATCATTCAGGAGAATGCAAGGGAAGCGCTCACCAACATGATGAAATACGCGCAAGCGACAGCCGTCTCGATCCATATTCAAGTGCTGCCCGCGTTGATTAAGGCTACCGTCTCCGATAACGGGCAAGGCCAGGTCAGGATCGTCAAAGGGCTCGGCATGATCGGCATGGAGGAGCGGGCAGCGTCAGTGAACGGCACCGTGATCGTGGACGGCTCGCGGGGATTCTCGGTGACGACCTTGATTCCGCGCGGACGATAAAGATGCGCGAAGTTGACAACATGATAATTCTCAGGGGTAGAGGATGAACTTGTGCACTACTGCAGGTTCATCCTTTTTGTGTACGATGAGGGCATGGCAGCGAATAGGACTGGAGCGTGAATGATGATGAACGTATTGGAAATCAGGCAGTTAACGAAAAAATTCGGTGACTACGCCGCGGTAGATAATCTGTCGCTGTCCGTGCAGGAAGGCGAGATATTCGGATTCCTGGGGCCGAACGGCGCAGGCAAGAGCACGACGATTCATATGGCGGCATCCTTGCTCCCTGCGACGAAGGGCGAGATTGCGATTCTGGGTAAAAATATCGCGCAGCACAGCCGGCATGCCAAGTCGGCGATCGGCTTCGTGCCGCAGGATCTGGCGATCTACGAGGACATGACGGCCTATGAGAATGTTCACTTCTTCGCAGGGCTATACGGGCTTAGGGGGGCGGAGCTGAAGCGCAGCGCGCTGGAGGCGCTGGAGTTCGTCGGGCTGGCGGACCGCAAGTCCAGTTATCCGAAGAACTTCTCGGGCGGGATGAAGCGAAGGCTGAATATCGCCTGCGCGATCGCGCACAAGCCGCGGCTGATCATTATGGATGAGCCGACGGTGGGCATCGACCCGCAATCCCGCAGCTACATCCTGAATTCGGTGCGGAAGCTCAATCGACAGGGCAGCACGATCATCTATACGAGCCATTACATGGAAGAGGTCGAGGAGATCTGCTCGCGGATTGCGATCATCGACCATGGGAAAATCATCGCCGAAGGCACGCAAGCGGAGCTCAAGGCGATCATCACGGATCAGCGGAGCATGGACATTGCCGTACGGGGAAGCGAGGTTGACGACCTGCTGCTCGAGCGGCTGCGGAAGGTCGTCGGCGTGCAGACGGCGGAAGCGTCGAACGGCACGATCCGAATAAGCAGTGCGGTCGAGATCAACAACTTCCATCCGATCATGCAGCAGCTCTTGGCGAGCGGCATCGAGGTCCGGGGCGTGGAATCGAGAGAACCTACGCTGGAGACGGTGTTCCTGACGTTGACCGGCCGTACGCTGCGGGATGCGTAAGCCGGCCGCGTGCAGGAAGCGGATCGATACGATGAGGATAGAAGGGGGACGGAATCGATGAATATGCTCAGAATTGCCGGGAAGGAGCTCAAGGTGCTGAGGGATGTCAAGATGCTGGTGTTCATGCTGGCGACGCCGGTACTGCTGATCCTCATTCTGGGGACGGCGCTCTCCGGCAGCTTCCAGGCCGCGGCGAAGATCGAGCCGATTCGCGTGTTGTACGCGTATGAAGGCGCAGACGCCGCTCTTCAGGCGCAGTGGGAATCGTACCGCCGAGAAGCGGAAGCTTCCGCCGGCATCACATTCGAACAGGATGCAGACCGTGCGGACGGGAGCGGCATTCGCGAGGTTCGGCTTGGCAGCTATACCGGCTACATGACGATCAACGAAGGCGGGATCGCCTATGAAGGGAACAGCAGCCGCAAGGTCGAGAACGGCATCGTGCAAGGGCTGCTGTCTGCCTTCGCCGGTCGCGCGAAGCTGAGCTTGGCCGGGGTTGATGGATCTGAGGCGGGCGGGCAGCATGTGGTGTCGGCATCCGTCGAAGGGGCAGCGCAACCTGGGGGATTGGATTATTTTGCGGTAGCGGTCACGACCATGATCATTCTGTACAGCGCGCTCACGGCGGCGCAGCTGATCGAGAATGAGCGCAGCAGGCATACGGACATTCGATTGCTGGCGTCGCCGGTCACGAAGGGAGAGATTTTCGCCGGGAAAATCATCGGAACGCTCGTCATCAACGCCATCTTCGTCGTGATCATTATCGGCATCAGCAAATGGATGTACCAAGCGGATTGGGGAAGCCATCTATGGCTCGTGTACCTTGTCCTGCTCACCGAGATCGTGCTCGCGCTCAGCCTGGGGCTAGGCGTAGGCTATTGTCTGCGCGGCAATGCTGCCGGAAGCGTGCTGATGCTCATCATCCAAGCGGCGGCTTTTCTCGGAGGGTCCTATTCGCCCGTCGAGGATATGACTGGCTTGCTGCGGACCTTGGCTGACTATTCGCCGCTCCATTGGTCCAACGATGCGATCCTGAACATTATCTATGCGGATAATCTGCAGGCGGCGCTGCCGGCCATGCTGCTGAATCTGGGTTGTTCGGTGTTGCTGCTAGCGGTGGCTGTCGTACAGATGCGGAGAAGGGAGGGGTTGTAATGCGGGAGACGCTGTGGTTAGTTCGCCGAATGGCGTTAAGCAATCTCAAGAACTACCGAATGATGCTGCTGTACCTCGCACTGCCGCTCGTCGGCATCGGGCTGGCTTACTTGATGCATAGCGAGACGCCGGCCAGCCCGATCCGCGTCGCGGTCGTGAATCTGGACGGGAACCGGCTGGTTGCGCAGGATGCGTCCGCGTTCGTCGGGGCGCTCGACCAGATCGAGCTTACCGCCGAAGCGAATGTAGCGGATGCCGAGCGCAGATTGACAGACGGGGAATTCGACGCGGTCCTCGCGTTCCCAGCCGACTTCACGGCCCAGGTAATGGCGGGGACTTCCGCGGATGTGAGCTTAACAACGGTACAGGGCTCTCAGGCAGCCGTCTATATCGAGTCGTACTTGAATGCCTATATCGGCAATCTGACTTCGATCGGGTTGTCCGCCGCAGGGGATCCGGCAGCCTTCGATCGGCTGTATGCGGATTACCGGCAAGCCGAATTCGGTCTAACGGTCGACGAGGCGGAGGACCTGTCCGCCCAGCATCGCCAATCCCTTCAGACGTTAGGCTACCTCGTCGTGTTCATGCTGTTCTCCGCTGTCAATCTATCCGGGGCCATCCTGAAGGAGAAGGAGAATCGAACGTATCAGCGGCTGTTCGCGGCTCCGATTACGGCTCGCGCTTACGTTACGGCGAATGTCATCGTCAATGTGGCCGTCATGCTGATCCAGATTGCGGTCACGCTGCTCGTGATGACGCGCGTGTTCCATATGGAGCCTGGCATCCCGGCATGGCAGTTGTTCTTGCTGCTCGGCTTGTTCGCCTTGGTAGCCGTCAGCCTGTCGCTCGTTACGGTGGCGGTGTCTTCCAGCACGATGGCAGCGAACGGCATTCAGACGATGATCATCATCCCGACCTGCCTGGTGGCAGGCTGCTTATTCCCGATCGGCACGCTGCCGGCATCGTTCCAGAAGATCGCGCACTTCCTGCCGCAGTATTGGCTGCTTGACACGGCCCAGCTGATGCAGCAGGGGGAGCCTGCTTTCGGGTTGGCGCTGAACGTATCCGTCTTGGCCGCTTACGCGCTTGCGCTGGCCTTAACGGCCGCCTATATATTCGGAAGGAGCAAGGATACGCGAACGTTCATCTGACGTATTGCGTCTTAGCCGATCTACATCCCGAGACGGATTGACGGGTTTTGGAACGCATTGGTAGAATACACTTGCTGTGAAACTTGGGAGAGAGAAGGTACGCAATGTCGAATCAATCAACCGCTTCAACCGCTGCCGGCGAGCAGCCGTTCTCGGTCAAGACGATCATCGGCCCCCTCATGGCTGTCGTCGTCGGGATGATCATGGTCATCCTGGACAGTACGGTCGTCAATGTGGCGATGCCGAACCTGATCGACTACTTCGGGTCCGACGTGGCGACGATGCAATGGACGATTACAGCGTACACGCTGGCATTGTCCGCAGTCATTCCGTTAGCCGGCTGGCTCACTGACCGCTACGGAGCCACACAGATTTTCCTAATCACGATCGTGCTGTTCACGCTGGGCTCCGTCCTATGCTCGCTTGCCCAGACGGCGGAGCAGCTCGTCCTGTTCCGCATCATCCAAGGGCTCGGCGGGGGCATGGTATCGCCAATCGGGATGGCGATCATCTTCAGGCTCGCGCCTCCCGATAAGCAAGGCGCGGTCATGGGCGTACTGGGCATTCCGATGATGCTCGGACCCGCGATCGGTCCGACGCTGTCGGGTTTCCTCGTGGAGTACGCGACCTGGCATTGGATCTTCCTGATCAACCTGCCGATCGGGATCATTGCGCTATTCGTAGGACTGAGGAAGCTGCCGAGATTCGAGCGCAAGGAAGTGCCGAAGCTCGATAAGGCCGGCATGGTGCTCGCGCCGATTACCTTCGCTACGCTGGCCTACGCGGTCAGCGAGGGGGGCGAGGATTGGGGCTCGACGCAGACGATCGTCGGCCTGATCGTCGGCGGCATCTCGCTCGCGCTGTTCATCTTCTTCGCGCTTCGCCATAAGCAGCCGCTGCTCGAGCTCCGCGTGTTCAAGTCGTCCGACTTCACGCGCGGCATCCTCGTCTCCTGGCTGTCGACGATGGCGCTCTTCGGCTCGTTCCTGTTCGTGCCGATGTACTTGCAGATGGTGAAGGGCTTCACGCCGATGGAAGCCGGCCTGATGAGCATTCCGCAGGTTCTTATGTCCGGCCTGTTCATGCCGCTCGGCGGCAAGCTGTTCGATAAGTTCGGCGCGCGCGTGCTCGCGATCGTAGGCATCGGTCTCATCGGCGGCGGACTGTTCCTGTTGTCGCAGGTGGCGACGGATACGGCTTCATGGTATGTCATCACCGCGCTGATGATCATGGGCGCCGGCATGGGCTTGTCGATGATGCCGGTCAATACGCATATCCTGAAGGCTGCGCCGCGCAAGCTGGTCAGCCGCGTCACGGCGCTTACGACGGCGGCTCAGCAGGTCATCGTGTCCTTCGCGATCGCCGGCCTGTCCGGCTACTTCTCCTCGCGCGTCACGCATCACATGATGACGGCCAGCGGCGACAGCGCAGGCGCGATGAGCGCCGCATTCGGCGATACGTTCCTGTTCGGCGCGTTCATCGCGGTAGCCGGCGCCTTGCTGGCGATCGTGCTGCGCAGGCCGAAGGCCGAAGGAGCTGCCGAGCAGGCAGATGCGCAAGCAAGCTTGGCTTCGATGGGGCATTAGGGGGGGAATGGATATGGATACAAGGGATATCATTGAAAAGTATGTGGAGTCGTACAATTCATTCGATATTGAAGGCATGGTTAATCTCTTGCACGAGGATATCGTCTTTCGGAATATTTCCAATGGGACTACTACCACGGAGACCAGAGGAATCCAAGCGTTCAGGGAGTTGGCCGAACAGTCGTCAACGATGTTCGCCAGCCGACGCCAGACCATCACAGGTTATCGTGTCATAGATAATGCGGTAGAGGTTGAGATTGATTATGAAGCCATTCTGGCTGTGGATTTTCCCAACGGATTAAAAGCGGGAGATAAGCTGGAATTAAGCGGAAAGTCGAAATTCGAGATGAAGGATGGCAAAATCGCTTTGATTGAAGACAATAGTTGAGCCATACAGCGTCTCAGGCGAAAGAGCCTCAGGTTCCGTATTCGGACCTGAGGCTCTTTCTTATGCGTGTGAGGCGTTATGGAAGTACGTTGCCTGCGGCGCGGTAGATCTCGTACCATTCTTCGCGCGATAGACGGATATCGGCGGCCTTGCAGCAGTCCTTGAGCCGCTCGATGTTCATCGTGCCCGTGACCGGCTGCATGCCCGCAGGGTGGCGGAGCAGCCATGCGATCGCGATCGTCGTGTTGCTTACGCCGTACTTCGCCGCGATCTCGTCGATCTTCTTGTTGAGCTCCGGGAACTTGGGATTGTCGAGGAAGACGCCCTCGAAGAATCCGAATTGGAACGGCGACCAAGGCTGGATCGTGATGTCATGCAGCCTGCAGTAGTCGAGGATGCTGCCGTCACGGTTGACGGCTGCCTCGTTCTCCATGTTGACGTTGATGCCTGCATCGATCATCGTCGTGTTCGTTATGCTCAGCTGCAGCTGATTCGCGACGAGCGGCTGCTTCACCGACTTCTTCAGCAGCTGGATCTGCATCGGATTCTGGTTCGATACGCCGAAGTGGCGGACTTTGCCGGAGCGCTCCAATTGGTCGAAAGCTTCCGCGACCTCTTCCGGTTCGACCAGCGCGTCCGGGCGATGCAGCAGCAGGATGTCCAGGTAATCGGTGTTGAGGCGCTTCAGGATGCCGTCGACGCCCGTCAGAATGTGCTCCTTCGAGAAGTCGAACGTCCCTTTGCGAATGCCGACCTTGGATTGCAGGATCATCTGCTCCCGAACGTTCGCATTCATCTGAATAGCCTCGGCGAAAATCTCTTCGCACTTGCCCCCGCCGTAGATGTCCGCATGGTCGAAGAAGTTCGCGCCTTCCTCCATGGATGTACGGATGAATCGCTCTGCCTCGGCATTGCTCAGCGAATTAATCCGCATGCAGCCGACCGCGATGACGGGCACCTCTAAGTTACTGACGCCAAGCTTCATGGTACGCATAATCGTTGAATCTCCTCCTATGTAGGGCTGCTGATGGTCAGCAAGATGGATTGTGAACGCATGTTCCATCTTATTGTGGCATAGAGGGAGGCATTGATTCAAGAGATGGACTTGATATTATGAGCTGTGCGGATGATTGCTGGAGGCGGGTGGGGAGACGGGCAGACGGGCAGACGAGCGGCAGGCGGGCAGGCGGTAGGCGGTAGGTGGCAGGCAGGCGGGCACGCGGTCGGGTTGGCAGCGCACGCCGTTGGTCCGCCAGCATCGCGATCGCGGACGGATTCGGCGACCCGCCGCTACCGGAAGCAGCAAGACCCGTTGACAGGCCATAGGCATGTCAACGGGTCAGCAGGGCGGGCTCTTGCAGTAACTCTAGCCTTAGCAGTAGTAGCAGTAGCAGTAGCAGTAGCACAGTAGCAGTAGCAGTAGCAGTAGCAGTAGGCTTGGTGCCCTTGCTCGGGTAGATAGCGAAGCATTTGCTCTAATAAGGATAGCACTTGCGCTAATCTTTGGCTTTCGCAGCGAGAATGGGCTGCGGGAGTGCGCTATTCGCTAAATAAGACATGGTCGTTCGCTAATTTGCGCATTCACTTCGCTATCAGCTGAAAGTGGGTGGATGTGCCTGAAATTAGCGCTCTTGCCTACCTTAATAACGCAATTGCTTCTCTATTCCAGGAAGACGCGTGCAAGCACATATGCGGCGCATCGGCGCTTCAACATTGCATCCCCGCAGCATCGAGCAGGCAGCATATGGTGCGGCTGTCCAACCTGCTACTCTGCCTGCAGGATGAACTTCTCGATGACATGGGCGACGCCGTCCTCGTTGTTGGAGCGCGTCACGTAATCCGCGATCGCCTTCAACGGCTCGACGGCATTCCCCATCGCGACGCCGAGGCCCGCGACTTCAACCATCTCGTGGTCGTTCCATGCATCGCCGATCGCGATGACTTGGTCCATCGTGCAGCCGATCTGCTCCGCGAGGAAGGTGACGGCATGGCCCTTGGTGCCTTCCTTGTGCATGAATTCGAGGTAGTGCGCCTTCGACTTCGTAATATGCACCGTATCGCCGACGATGCCGCGCAGCTCATCGGCCACTTCGTCCAGTCGGGCCGGATCGTCGATGATGAGCATCTTCGTCAGCTTCTCCTGCAGCAGCTTCTCGTAGTCCGGTTCGACGATGTAAGGCACGTTCGACAGCTTGGAGTAGCCGCGCACCTTGTCGTTGTCCTCCGTCGTATAGAGCTGGTCGTTGACATACAACTGAAGGTGCAGGCCGTTACGTTCGCAATATTCGAAGATCCGCCTAGCGCCGTCAGTCGGTACGCTTCGCTCGTAGAGCACCTCGTTGCTGAACAGGGTCTTCACCAGCGAACCTTGATACGTAATGATCGGGACGTTCAGCTCGATCTGCTGCGCGATCTGCTTGGCGGAGGCGAACATCCGCCCGGTAGCCAGCGTTACGGTGACGCCCTTGTCGATCGCGGCTCTTAACGCGGCTTTCGTGGCATCGGTAACCTTAATCTCGTCATTCAACAACGTGTCGTCCACGTCGATGGCAATCAGCTTGTACATGGCTTCTCTCGCTCCTCACGAACCTAGTCTCTATAGGTTTACACTAGGTTCGATTGTATCCTATCAGGATGCCGCCTACAAGCATAGCGGTTAGTGACATTCGCTCGCATCGCAACGTGACACAGCCTTCAATGTAGTTCGGATATGCCGACTTGCGCGTCTTCTCGAACTGCAAGCCGGTTAGGCGTGGAAGGCATGCAATCTCGCCGATCGTCCATTCCTAACCCCGAGCGCAGCAGCCAACACTCGTCCGAATTCCCGCTTCTATCCGAGGGCTTGTTCGAATAAATCTAACTATGCGGCATTCGATCAAGGGCTGCAAAAGTTGATGGGCTTGGCCGAATACGGTATCTTGAAGAGTACGAACTACTAGCGAACGGAGAGATGCGAGGGATGCAGCTACATTGGAAGACACGCCAACGGTGGATCGCGTTATCGACGGCGGCGGTCCTCGCGGCCGGCGCGATCGGATTCTTCGGCGGGCGTTGGTGGACGGAGCACCGGTATCCGATGCTGCAGGATCCGGCGTTCGCCAATCTGGACTACACGTACCGCGAGATTATGGACGACTATCTGAACGGCGCGCGGTCGAGCGACCTCATCCACGGGGCGGCAAGCGGCATGGCAGAGTCGCTGAACGACCCCTATTCCGTCTATTATGCCGGCGAGCAGGGCGAGAGCTACGTGCAGCGCTACGAGGACCATATCGTCGGGATCGGGGTGGAGATCCGCGAGGAAGACGGCGACTTTGTCATCAATGCCGCTTACAAGGGAGCGCCGGCAGACAAGGCCGGGCTGCTCAAGGATGACGTCATCGTCTCGGTGGACGGCGAATTGCTCCGAGGTCGGACGCTGAACGATCTGGTGAAAATGACGCGCGGCGAGGAAGGGACGAAGGTGAAGGTCACGATCATGCGTGCGGGCCTGGCCGAGCCGTTCGACGTGACGCTGGTGCGCGAGCCGATTCCGATTCATACGGTCAGTTCGGCAATGCTCGAGGGCGATATCGGCAAGGTGCAGATTTCGCGGTTCTCGGAGAACACCGACAAGGAGTTCGACAAGGCCGTCGACGAACTCATGAAGCAAGGGATGAAGGGGCTGCTGCTCGACCTGCGGGCGAATCCGGGCGGGCTCGTGAATCCGACGATCGCGATCGCGAGCCGCCTGCTTCCGAAGGATAAAGTCATCCTGCAGGTTGTCTCGAAGAACGGCAGCAAGGAGCATACGTACCGCTCGGAGCAGAAGAAGCCTTGGACGCTGCCGATCACGGTGCTGATCGACGAGAGCTCCGCGAGCTCCGCCGAGGTGCTCGCAGCCGCGCTTCGGGACTCGGCCGGCGCCAAGCTGGTCGGGAAGAAAACGTTCGGCAAGGGCGTCGTGCAGACGTTCACGCAACTGTCCGACGGCTCCGTGCTGAAGCTGACGGAGTCGCAGTGGCGGACAGCCAGCGGCAAGTGGATTCATCAGCAGGGCATCGAGCCTGACGTGGCGGTCGAGATGCCGAGTTATGCGCGGCTGCCGATGCTGCCGACCGATAAGGTGCTGAAGGAAGGCGCGTTCGGCCAAGACGTCAAGACGGCCGAGGAGATGCTCGCCGCGGTCGGCTACGATCCGGGCAAGCCGGAGGGCATCTTCGATGCGGCGACGGCCGAAGCGGTGGAGCGGCTGCAGCGCGATGAACGCCTGACGCCGGACGGGAATCTGGGCGGCAGGACGACCTTCAAGCTGATGGACCGGCTGCGCAGCAAGCTCGCCGAGGAAGATCCGCAGATGAAGAAGGCGATCGAGACGCTGCGAACGCAGATGAAGCCATAATCATGCAAGATATTCCGGATGCCCTTCGACGGTGCGCGCGCACGTGTCGAAGGGCTTTTTGCATAAGCTGCGTGGGGTTACGAAATATGTCTCGCTACAGGCATCCGGCCTCTTGTCTAGACCGGCCCGCTCGCCGATGATAGTAATATGAATCTAATTACGAAAATCATGCTGATCATCTGCATGTTGATGATCCCTGTCATCCTGCTTAACGCGTACTCCAACCGGCAGAGCGAGCAGGTCGTTACCGAACAGATCAATCTGGCGAACCAGAATCGGCTGGCCCAATTCATGGGCGAGATCGAGTCGACGATGGAACAGTTCGGCAGCTACTCGCATGTCATAATGCGCGACCCCGACTTCGCGAGATTCGCGGGCGATACGGTGCCGAAGAGCGGCTACGCTTATGCGGAGCTGCTGGAATCGGTCGAGCGCAAGCTGAGCATGTTCAGCCTCGCCTCGCACTGGATGAACCGCATCAGCCTCTATTCGCCGCTGTCCGGACGCGCCGCCTCCTCCCACTCGCAGGTGGTGTACAACGAGGATCAGCTTGCTGAGCGGCTGCAGGCCAATTGGCGGCTGCGGGAGATTACGCTGAACGGGCTTCCGAAGCGGGCGTTCACGCGCCATTACGTTGAGCCGTATGCCGGGTTCACGGATCTCGATCAGGCTGCGATCGTCGTCGAGGTCGATCTGATGGAGGATAATATCGTTGCCAAGCTGGACGGCTTCAAGAGCAAGGGCAACAATGATCCGTTCCTGATTACGGGCGACGGCGAGTTCGTGCTGAACGCGACCTCGGACAGCGCGATTACGAGAAGGGTAGCGGCCGTATACGGTATTGAAGAGAAGGCCGCGGTCAGCGGGCGTAAGACGGTCGAGCTGGACGAGAAGAAGTACGGGGTCTATTACCTGCATTCGCCCGAGCTCGACATGACGCTGATCGACTATGTGCCGCTCGAGGATATTTTGGCACCGCTTAACCGCAGTCAGCTGTTGTTCAACCTTACGGTCGCGCTGCTGGTCGTCCTCGGGGCGGTGGCCGGCGTCCTGCTGTACGTTAATGTCCAGGTGCCGATCCGCCTGCTCACGGAGAGCGTGGAGCGGCTGCGCGGCGGGCATTTCTCGGAACGGATCGCCTCGCGCACGAATCGCGAATTCGCGCGGCTGGTCGAGCGGTTCAACGATATGGCGGCACAGATTCAGCATCTCGTCGAGAAGGTATACCTGGAGGAGCTGCGCGCCAAGGAAGCGGTCATGAAGCAGCTGCAGTCGCAGATCAATCCGCATTTTCTGTACAACAGCATCGCCTACATCATCAGCATGGTCAAAATGAACCGCCCGCAGCAAGCGTTAACGATGGGCTATACGCTGGCGGATTACTACAAGTACACGACGCGCAACCATGCGATGGCGACGACGCTGGGCGAAGAGCTGGCTTTTGTCACCTCGTATATGGACATTATGAACTATCAGCTCGACAAGCTGCAGTACGCGGTCGACGTGGAGGAAGGCATGCTGGGCATGCGAATTCCGAGGCTGCTCGTGCAGCCGCTCGTAGAGAATGCGATCGTGCACGGGCTTGAGGGCAAGCCCGGACAGGGCTCGATCCGGATCGTCGGGCGAAAGGTGCAAGGCGGGTACGAGCTCGTCGTGGAAGACGACGGAATCGGGATGTCCGGCGAGCAGCTGGCTGCGCTCAATGCGCGGATCGCCCAGCCGGAGCTAGGCGGGGATAGCTTCGGGCTGTGGAACGTCAGCCAGCGGCTGCGGTACCAGTATGGAGAAGGCGCCAGCCTCGTGATGCTGCAAGCAAGCGCAGGCGGCGTGAAGGCTGTCATGCGATGGCCCGAAGCCAGGCCGAATACCGATAGCGAAAGCGGGGAAGCAGGATGACAGCGATCTTGATCGTGGACGACCATAAGCATCTCGTCGAAAGCATGGTCACGACCATCCCTTGGGATAGCTTGGCGGTCAGGCAGGTGCACGCTGCTTATTCGGGACAGGAAGCGCTGCAGACGATCGAGCGGGAGACGATCGACATCGTCATCACCGACATTCGGATGCCGGTCATGTCGGGGCTCGAGCTGATCGACGAAGCGCGCCGGCGGTCGCGGCAGCCGATCGACTTCGTCGTCTTGACGGGCTACTCCGAATTCGAATACGCGAAGCGCGCACTGGAGCTCGAGGCGGCGGAATATCTCGTGAAGCCGGTTCGCGACGAGGAGCTGATCTCGGCGGTCAGCAGGCTGATCGAGCGGCGAGCGGCGCGCAAGCGGGAGCGGGCAGAAGCCGAGGCGCTGAGGCAGCTGGTCAGCGACAAGCTGCCTCAGCTGCAAGCGGAGCTGCTGTCTGTGCGTGCGGAGGCGGAGCATGCGGTGCACGAGGAGCGGAGCCGCATCGCGCACGATATCCATGACATCGTCGGATATACGCTGATGTCTACGCTCGTGCAGATCGAAGCGGCCAAGTTGAAGCTTGCGAGAAGCGAGTCCGGTGCCGACGCGGCCGGCTTGCAGCTCTTGGAGCAGTCGCAGGCGCTCGTGCGCCAAGGCTTGAGCGATGTGCGGCAGGTCGTCGGGTTGATTCAAGGCGCCGAGGGGGAAGCGGACCTGCGGGACGTGCTGGTCCGCTTCATCGAGACGGCGGAATCGACGATGGGCGTGGCGATCGACTACGACATCGAGCTGCCGGGTCCGAGCTATTACGCGCCGCTGCGCAAGGCGATGTTACATGCCTTGCAGGAGGGCATTACGAACGGCGTTCGCCATGGCCGGGCGGCGCAATTCCGGCTGCGGCTTGCAGCAGGGGATGCGGGACTGCTGACGTTCACGCTGTGGAACGACGGCTTGCCGTACGACGGCAGCGCCAAGGGCGTCGGGTTGAGCGGGATGCAGGAGCGGGTTCAAGCGCTCGGCGGCAGCTGCACCCTGGAGGCGGCTGAGGAGCCGCGGGGCACGCTCTTGACGATCCGGCTTCCGATGCCGGATGAAGCTGCGGCAGCTGCGGGAGGCGCTTAGGATGGCGAACAGGCATTGGAGCGGGAGCGTGCTGCTGCGCGTAATCCTGCTGATCGGCGTATTGGGTACGGCGGTGCTGGGCTGCAGCAAGAATTCGGACGGCCAGCGGAATAGCGGTCAGGCCGTGACGGTCGAGGAGACGGATGCAGCAGGCTGCGAGCGGCCGGTCACGATCACGACAGCCAAGGCGCTGCGCAGCTATGACGTGCTCAGGGACGGCGACGCGATCGACGACAATCCGATCACGCGCTGGGCGAAGGAGCGCCTGTGCATCGCCCAGACGAACAAGTGGCTGGTGGTGGACCAGAACGAAGCGTTGTCGGAGCGGATCAGGTCGGCGCTCGCGGGAGGCGAAGCGCTGCCGGATGTCCTCTACCTGACGAATCATGATCTGCCGGGGCTGCTGGCCGACCTGGCCGGATCGGGAGCGATCACGGATGTCAGCGAACCGTTCGAACGATACGCGCCGGAACGGATCAAGGCGGCGTACGCAAGCAATCCGGACGTCTGGCGGACCGTTACGCTCGGCGGCAAGCGATGGGGGCTGCCGCAATTCTCCGACAGCAAGCTGGCCGATCCGATTCTATGGATTCGGCAGGACTGGCTGGACCGGCTCGAGCTTGCGGCCCCGACCACGCTTACGGAGCTGGAAGCGGTGATGGAAGCGTTCGCGAATGGCGATCCGGACGGCAACGGCAAGCGGGATACGGTGCCGCTCGCCGTTGCCGGCCAGCATACGCTGAACGGCTGGATGGGCGACGTGAGCTTCTTGTTCGGCGCGTACGGCAATCAGCCGTATCAATGGAACCGCGCGGCTGACGGCTCGCTCGCCTACGGCTCCGTGCAGCCGGAGGTCAAGAAGGCGCTGGTACGCCTCGCGGAATGGTACAAGCGCGGTTATCTCGCGCCGGACTTCGGCACGCATGACGAGCAGGAGGCGTCGGCGCTGTTCGCTTCCGGCGCGGCAGGCATCCTGTCCGGACCGGGCTGGATGGGAGGCTGGCCGTTGAACTACGCCAAGGCGGAGATGCCGGGGTCGGAGTTCACGCCGCTTCCGCACCCGGCAGGCGATGACGGGCGAATGGGGCGGATCGGTACGCTGCAGTCGTACGGGGCTTATTTTTTCCGTGAGGGGTTCGAGCACTGGGAGGAGATCTTCGCCTATTACGATGAAGTATACGGTACGCTGACGGAGGATCCGGATTCCGATTTCGCCTATGGATTCGGGGAAGGCTACGATTATATGATCGAGAACGGAGAGCCCGTCTTCGACTTCCCGGGCATGACGACCTCGCTGGGCAATTTCTTGCTCATCGCGCCCGGAACGGCGCCGACCAACATGCTGCAGGGCGAGAGCATCGAGAGCCGCGTCCTGCGCGGCAAGGTCGAGACGAGCTATGAGAAGAAGCTGGCTACGACGGCCTCTCGCCTGTTCCTGCAGGGCAATGTGGTGCAGGACATGCAGCCGGGCATCGCGCAGGCCGAGCAATTCGTCGGACCGTACACGCCGACGATGGCACTGAAGTGGACGTGGCTTCGCGAGATGGAGCACGAGGCGTTCTTGAAAATCGTCTATGGGGATGCGTCGGCGGATACGTTCGACGACTTCGTGCGGCAGTGGGAGGCGAACGGCGGCAGCGTCATCGCGCGCGAGGTCAACGAATGGGATCGCGCGGCGCGGTAGGCGGCTGCAGGTGACTTACGTGTGTACGTTGAGGCGCGCAAGCTGCGGGTTCGGCGTCCGGTGCAGGGGGCTAGTGCAGCGATGGTTGGCTGGTTGGCTGGCTGGCGCGAACGATATTCAAGGGGCGGCCTCGTTAGCGAGACCGCCCTATTGGATAGCATAATTGCTATTCAAATCGCCCTTTGGCACTATTTATGGCGAATGGAGAGCATTTTTGCTATTCATATCGCCACAAGGCACCCTATATGGAGATTGGATAGCATATTTGCTATCCATGTTGTCATAACACCGGCGAACGAGTGCGGTTTTTCGCATTCGTTCGGCCGCGACGGCGCAGTTCGTGCGAACGAGTGCGGTTTTTCGCATTCGTTGGGCCACGACGGCGCAATTCGTGCGATCG
>JAEWJS010000082.1 GCA_023386495.1 Bacillota bacterium
TTCGCCACACATTTGAAACTGCTTGTCAAGACTTTTCTCAATTTCACGCAAAAAAGAACAGGCTATCTTTTCGATAACCTGCTCTTGGTCTTGATTTTTGGACTTGGGCCTTATCTTAATGACATTGACCTCGTGAGGTCGGGTTTTTGCATGCTGATGCGCCAAGCAGAGTACTGTTGCTCCCACACCACGATGATACATAACCACAATTCTCGTGGTTATATCCAACACCTTGGAGAGTGAGTAGCATTGCTGTATAATCCGTTTCGCTATCGTGAATATCGGAAGGCTGCACTAAAGAGGGATCATCATCTATGTTTATGGTGCGGCGGTCGTGCCGCAACGGCTGATCATATTATCCCCGCAAGCAAAGGAGGCTCTGATCTCCCTAGAAACTTGCTTGCTTCCTGCAATGATTGCAATACAAGACGGGGAAACACTTCTGCAATTTATTATTTTATGATAAAAGCTCGTACCGCTCCCAAAATATTCAACCTTGTTTATCGCATTGCGATTGCATTCGGAGCACTTACGCTTTCGAGACTGAATAAAGCACTGGCACCATCCCGTAGTCGCCGAGCGCTGTAAAGTATCCTGGTGGCTATGAAAGATATAGCCGAAAAGGCTGCGGCATTACTGGAATCTATAGCCAAGAATCATTGCTATGGGTTAGGTCCTATTGGATACGGGAATGAATATAATAAATAATGCACTAATTGCACAATCTGTACAGAGTGCTCATTAACTGCTACACTGGGGGGTGAGGAGGGATGACCATGCTTATGGAGCTGGGATTTACTGAGGCCAGAAAAAGCTTTACTGGAGTAATTGACCGTGTTCAACGCCTATTTCCAGTCGTAATCCAACCACGCAAGCAATCCGAAGAACCCACATTCCTATTTAAGCAAGCAATTGTAGAACAGTTACTGTCCGAATATAAATTTAATATTAGTCTGGTAGACGAAGAAGAGAATCATTACGCATTCTGGCTCGATACCTTAGATATATATGGGTATGGTGAGACCAAGGAGGCCGCATTTGATTCGTTAGTTGATGATCTTTTATTATATTGCCAACAATACACCCAACACCCTGAACGTTATTTTAGTGCTCCGAACCGTAAGCATCACTTACCCTATGTTCTCAAAGTGATGTGTTGCAATAATCCAGAGGAAGTGAAGCGCATGCTTCATCAAGATGCCTCCTAGATTTCGAGAACTCAAATCTTATTGCGAGAAAAACGGGTGGGTACTAATTGGAAACACAGATCATTGGTATTATGAGAAAGTGTTGCCGAACGGTGATATTTTAAAAACAAAGGTGAGCTATGCTATTCATAAGGAAATACCCCAGAATATCTGGAGGAATATCCTTAAGCATCAACTAAAAATAACTGATAAGGAATTCAACGATAATAAATGATCGATCCACTACCGCAAGAGGTAGTGGGTTTTTGCTATTCTTCAATAGGTCTACAGTGTGTCTCAATCATGGCGATGAGTTCTTGGAAGGTATACCGATGATTAACCATATCCACAGTGAAGTCTTCCGCTGCTTTCTGTTCCATTATGAATAGGCGTCCGTTCAATCGAAGAAACACGACTAATGCTGTGAAAGCGGTACGTTTATTGGCATTCTGGAATGGATGGTTCTGCCCTAGAGATACGAATAGCGCAGCAGCCTTATCGTAAAGGTTATGATAAGCATCCTCGTCGAATGCAGAAGACTGAGAACGCAGTACGGCAGATTCCAGCAGCCCGCTGTCTTTAATGCCGATCTGCTCGCTAGGACTGTAGTTTTGGATCATTGCTACATTGATGGCAATTGCTTCTTGGATGGTCAGATAGCGAATCTCCATCGTTAACGATCCTTCAGCCCTTTAATGGTGATATCGTACTGATTCATGACCTGTGTCAAAGTGTCGAGAAAATCGGTGCCAATACCGGCAGGGAGCTGGACTTTGTTGGCCTTACGGATAACGATTGACCCATCTTCTTGTTGCACGCTGACGTGAACGGAATCCCCTTGCTCAAGACCGATTTGTTTAAGCGCGTCTGTCATGGTGATGCCTAGACTGTTCCCGAATTTCGTTACTTTCCGCTCCACTTCAAACACCTTCCCCATCGTATTCCCTCCTATAATCATATTCAATTGTTATAACAATTATACAATTAGAATACGTATATGGGATATAGAGAATTTACGAGTTTTCGTGCTTCTCACAGGAAACCGATCTAACCGGCAAGCGTATGGATTAGGGAGCGATGTGCCGAACGAACGAAGGAGGTTGGACAATGTCGAAATCTTTTCATGAGAAGCTGGCGGAGGTGAAGGAGCACCAGTTGCTGCTGGCGAGGGCGGAGAACCGCCGGAAGGAGCTTCAGCAGACGCTAAAGAAGAATGAGCGGCTGGTGTCCGAGCTGGAGTTGGAGTTGGCGGCGGAGCAAGAGGATGTCGATAAGCTAACAAGCCTGAGCCTGACAAATCTATTCCACACGGTGCTCCGGAGCAAGGAAGAGCAGCTGAAGCTGGAGCGGCAGCAGGTATTGACAGCGGCGCTGAAGCTGCAGGAGGCGAAGCAGGCTGTGGCAGACGCCAAGGCTGGCATGCTGGAGGCCGACGATGCTCTGCGCAAGTATGCCGACGCTCACCGGCATTACCGCGGGTTGATGGCCGAACGGGAGCTGGAGCTGCGGTCGTCACCGGAGAGTGCGGCGCGGATGCTGGAGGAAGAGGAGGCGATTGCCGACAAGTCCTTGCTGTTGAAGGAGCTGAACGAGGCCAAGCGGGCCGGTGCTCAAGTGGTGGAAGCCCTGGAGCAAGCGTCTGACTATCTCGATAAGGCTAGGAACTGGGGCAACTGGGATCTATGGGGCGGCGGAGGATTGATCAGCACGCATATTAAGCACGGCCATATCGACGATGCGCGCGACTGGATCCGTAAGGCGATGCGGCGGATGAGAGACTTCCAGACCGAGCTTGCCGATCTAGAGCGCAGCGTCGCGATTGAGATCGATATCAGCGATATGCTGAAAATGGGCGATTACTGGTTTGACGGTCTCATCACAGACTGGCTCGTTCAGGGACGGATTCGGAGCGCGGGCGAGCAAGTGTCAGACGCTCTTCGCCGGCTGAGGCCCGCAGTCGCGCAGTTGGAACGGGAAAGTGCAGCCGCCGATCGGGAACTGCAGGCGATGCAGAGACGTCGTACAGCGTGGATTGAGGGCAACTGAGCGCATGTTCTAGCCGGGTAACGTTGCTGCATCGATCAGTGCTATAATACTGGGGAAGTTGGCCACATCACATCATGCTGGGAGTGATTAAGGAGATGCAATATCGCAAATTGGGCAAGAATGGCCCTGAAATTTCGGTAATTGGCTTCGGCTCGTGGGCAACGGGCGGCGATTGGGGTGGCCAAGACGATCAGCTGTCGATCGAGAGCGTGCGCGCGGCTCTAGATGCGGGGGTTACCTTCTATGATACTGCGCCTGTGTATGGACTGGGGCATTCCGAAGAAATCATCGGCAAAGCATTGAAGAGCGACCGCAGCAAAGTCGTGCTCGCGACCAAATGCGGATTGGTATGGGACGCGGACAAGAAGGTTTCTAGGAACGGGTCCTACGAATCCATTCTTCGTGAAGCGGAAGATTCCTTGCGCCGTCTAGGCACAGACTACATCGATCTGTATCAGATGCACTGGCCGGACACGGATACGAATGCCTCTGCCGAAGAAACCATGCGTGCGATGGATAAGCTTGTGCAGGACGGCAAGGTTCGATACGTAGGCGTCAGTAATTACAGCATCCCGCTGTTGGAGGAATCGCTTGCGGTTCGTCATGTAGATTCTTTGCAGCCTCCGTATTCGATTCTGAGACCTGCGGTGGAGAAGGAAATACTGCCCTACTGTCAGGAAAAAGGCATCGGAGTCGTATCATACAGCGCGCTAACCTCGGGATTGCTGTCGGGCAACTACACCTATGACACCAAGTTCAGCGAAAATGACTGGCGGTCACGAAACAAAGCGCATACGGTCGATTTAAAGAGCAACGTGGATCGCGCGGAGAAGCTGAAAGTCATTGCGAACCAACTAGGCATCACCCTTCCGCAGCTAGCAGTTGCCTACATCCTCATGCATCCGGCGATTACCAGCTCTATCATTGGCGTACGCAAACCGAGTCATATTCTAGGTGTCCTTCCGGCAATTGATGTGAAGCTGGATGAAGCGACGCTGGCCGAAATCCGTGCGATCGCTGCAAGCTAGCGCATAATAACGCCAAGCCATGAGAACCCGGCCTCGCGAGGTCGGGTTTTCTATAAGCATGCATGTTTTGAATGCCGTATGGGAATCTTGTAGGGTATAAGACAAGACCTCGATAAGGAGCAGATGAACATGCGGACATTGAACACATTAGCGCTTGCGATATTGATCGTTGGGGGCCTCAATTGGCTGTTGGTCGGTCTTTTCGATTTTGATTTGGTGGCTGCCATATTCGGCGGTCAGGATGCGCTGTTGTCTCGAATTGTCTACATTCTTGTCGGCGTATGTGCCATCTATGCGTTCAAGTTCTTCAATGACGTGAACGGTAAAGAGTACGCCAGATAAGCAAAGGATGCCTAGCCGATGAGTCATAGCAGCGACCCAGGAACCCCGGCCTCGTGAGGCTGGGGTTCTTGGCATGCCTGAGCGCTTCGCAAGAGCGCCATGCAAGCCGATCAATCCTCGATCGCGGCTTTGCCTTGTTCGCGCAGCTTCGCAAGAGAAGCTAGCATTTGATTGATCGCATCGTCGGAATGTCTCTCCCATGCCCCGAGCTCGGCCACGATTTTAAGAGGGGACTTGGAGCGATAGGAGCGTGTCGGGTTACCGGGGAATCTTTTGTCCGTCAGGTTGGGATCGTTCTCGAATGCGCCTAACGGCTCGACGATATAGATGCGTTCTTGCGCGTGGGATGCTGCCAGCTCGGCGCCCCATTTGGCAGCGTCGAGCGTGGCGGTGAAGTAAATATGGTTGGATCGCTTGTCTTGGTAGTTCGACATGTGTTGGGGTTCTAATAACTCACCAATCTTAAGGTCTGCCTTCGTGCCGTGAAAAAAAGGTCCTCGATCCAAGACGTCTTGATGGTCATGCATGGCGATCCACCTCGTTCGTGAGATTTGTAAGTCTTACTATAGTGCGCGAATTCGAAAAAGTGTAGTCTATAATTGCTTGCTCGCATGGCTTATAATAAAAGTAGAAGGAGCATTCGCACGAAACCCGATCATACGATGTGTGGTCGGGTTGCGGCATGTAGGGCTACTTAACAGACAACTGGAGGTAACGCACATATGGCAGAGCACAATCGCATAGGGAAGCCTTATCGCATGAACAACACGGATGTCGGCACCGGCGCTTTGGACTTCAGCTGCTTGTTAGATGCGCCCGCTGGTAAACACGGGTTCATAACAGCGAGAGACGGTAAGTTCACGTTCGAGAACGGCACGACCATTCGCTTCTTCGGCGTAAATCTCGTGTTCGGCGGCGCGATGCCGGAGCGGGAGGTCGCCGTCCAGATCGCCGACCGCTTGGCTGCATCCGGGATCAACATGGTTCGCATGCATCATGTGGATGGGTATCAGACCGGGGAGAAGTCCAATACGCTCATCGATTACAGCGAAGGCCATTCGCGGAAGCTGCATGCCGAGAATTTCGACCGCTTCGATTATCTCGTGAACGAGCTGAAGCAGAGAGGCATCTACCTTCATATCGACTTGTTCACGCTGCGCAGATACCTCCCAGGCGACGGCCTGGATTATGAGGATGAATTGGCAGGCGCGCTTAAGAGCGCCAATTATTATAATCGCCGTCTGATCGATTTGCATAAGGAATTTGCCGCGCTCTATCTCACGCACCGCAATCCCTATACGGGACTTCGCTACATGGACGAGCCGGCGGTCGCGGTCGTGCAGCTGTTGAACGAGAACGGCATCTTCTGGGACAATGCGGAAGCCGCGATGCCTTCCTATCGCAAGGAGCTGGATACGCGGTGGAACGAGTGGCTCCAGGCCAAGTATCGGACACGAGAGGCGCTGGACGAAGCCTGGACGCGCAGTGACGGCACCAAAGGACTGGGGGCAAGTGAAGATCCTGCGCTCTGCAATGTAGCCCGACCGCCGATCGGCATCTGGGGAGAACGCAAAGTATCCGCGAACAACGATTATAGAGGCGTGGAAGGTCCTGCCCGCTTCGCGGAGCATATCGATTTTCTCTCGGAGATCGAGATGGCCTATATTCGCGAGATGATGGATTACCTGAAGGAGCTAGGCGTGAAGTGCCCCATCAACGCAAGCAACCTGCCGTTCGGCGCGGCGGAGCTTCGGTGTCTATCGCTCGGGGAGGTCGCGGAAAATAACGGGTACTGGAATCATCCGATGGGCGGATTCCGCGTACCGGTGACGTTCCATGACAAGGAGATGCATCGTACCGATCCCAGGCAGAAGCCTGCGGAAGCGTTCGCCCAGAACCTTGTAACCAAGCTGGCGATCGGCCGCGTGACGGGGAAGCCTTTTGTCGTGACGGAATGGAATGTTTCTTATCCGGCCCGCTTCCGTGCGGACGTGATGCTGATGCTCGCTTCGTATGCGGCGCTGCAGGACTGGGACGGTCTGCTGCTGTTCTCGTATGCGCACTTCGGCAGCAAGGAACTGAACGAGTCGGAGGGCTTCTCCGGGTTCTTCAACTCCTATAACGATCCCGCAGTGTGGGGGTTGGCAGGCGTTGCCTCCGCATTGTTCCAAGGTCGGTTGGTGAAGGAAGCCGCGAATGAGGTGGAACTCGCGTACAGTGCTCTGGATGCGCTGAACACGCCGCCGCAAGTCAACTTGCCGCTCAGCTATGTGCCGTTCATCAGCCGGATCGCGGCAACGTTCGTGGAGGACGCGCCGTACGCCGGAGCAGCAGATGTCGTCATCAGCTCCGGATTCACGTCGACGGGCGACTACACGGCAGCCAAGCATGCGCTAGTGTATGCGAGGAGTCCCTACAAGGATCGGTATCAGAAGCAGAGAGGCAAAGAAGATTACTTGCGTCTGCATGAGGAACAAGAGGGCTCGACGCAGCCGATTGTCCTGCCGGAAGGTCAAGAGATCGGCAAGCTAGGAAGCCGCAGAGCGGTGATTACGCAGGAGGAGACGCTGGACAGCCGGATCGGCGCGTTCGGCCTCGTGCTGGACCAGAGCATGAAGCATTGGGGCTTGCTCGCCCCGGACCGCGGGTATGACGAGTCGCGCGGGTCGTTCGTATCCGATACGGGAGAGCTGACATTCGGTTACGGCGGCAGCGGGTTCCGCGTGGAGACGGATCGATTGGTCGCATTCGCCGGCGAGGTGAACGGCTCGATCGGCATAGCAGGCGTGCGATTCGACTTGAACAATCGCAAGGCATCGATCTCGCTCTTGTCCCGTGACGACCGGCCGTTATCCGAGTCGGGACATCTGCTGCTCACGGCCGTATCCGACTGTTGGAATGAAGGGATGGTATGGGAGGGGGAGACGCTGGTCGATGAGGGAGCAGGTCCGGTCATGATCGAGCAAGTCACAGGCCGCGTATTCATTCCTACCCGGCGTTCGGCCTGCCGCGCATATGCACTGAACACTGCCGGCCAGCGGGCCCAAGAGCTCACAGTTACCCGAGGAGAAGGCGGGTTCCAGGTGGAGCTTGACGTGGAGCAAGCCGCCATCGCATTCGAGATCGTATTTGATTGATAACGAAAGCGCTGCGATTGAAGAGGACACCCTTGCGGTGTCCTTTTTTCGTCCAATCTTATGCGAATATGTAAAACATTCTTGACATTCTGCTTGGTGCTGTCGTATAGTGGAAATGTAAAATACTTTTGACATATGCAATGGTGGTGCACAGCGGGTGAACAATCGAATTCGAGAGTTGCGCAAGGCGTCACGGTTGTCCCAAGAGGACTTGGCAGAGGAATGCAACGTTTCCAGGCAGACGATTAATGCAATCGAGAACAACAAGTATGACCCGAGCCTGCAATTGGCATTCGCTCTAGCTGCTTGCTTGAAGGTTACCGTCGACGAATTATTCCAGTACGAGAAGGCTGGTGAGTAAGCAATGCGGAACAAAGGGTATTTACCGAACTGGGCGATTATTGCAGCCGGCGCCTTACTGTACGTGTTATTGATCTGGTCCGATCTCCGCGCCGGCGAGTTTCTGGCGAAGGGCAATTTGCTCATGCTGGTTATCTTAATCGGCGGCGGACTGCAGCTCTACACGTGGCAACACGACGATCGGGCGAAGAAGGATGAGCGGGGCAGACACATTGCTCAGCGGAGCTCCGTGCTGGGTTACCGTATTCTGACCGTCGCGCTTGTCGGTTTCTGGTTCATCGATCGAAGGCTGTACCATCCGGAGAGCGAATTCGGGAATCTCTTTCTATTTGCCGCATTATGCCTCGCGCTGATCCTCTCGCCGCTGCTGCAATTCATTACATCAAGGAGATACTGACCAACGGAATGAGACAAATACGTAAAGCAAATCGATCGAGACGAATAGTGCTCGTTTCCGTTACTGCAGTGCTGATAGCGGCGGTCGCCGCGATACTGCTGCTGTCAGTTGTTGTCGATGGTCCGCAGAACCGTGCGGAGACGGTGAAGGTGAACGGCGTAACGATACCGGCGAACGTCGGCAGCCAATATCTGCAAGTGTACCAGGACGGGGAGCCGAGGGATTTGCTGCTTAAGGGCGTCAACATGGGGATCGCGAAGCCGGGGCATTTTCCGGGAGAAGCGGCGATTACGCAAGCCGAGTATGCGCGTTGGTTCCGACATATCGGCGACATGCACGCGAACGTGGTGCGGATCTACACGCTGCATCCTCCAGCCTTCTACGAGGCGCTTGCGGAATACAACGCAGATGCCTCGCACCCGCTCTATGTGCTGCACGGCATCTGGATGAACGAGGACAAGCTGCTCGAGTCGGGAGACGTGTTCGCCGAAGTGAATGCGCTCGAGTTCGCTGAGGAGACGCGGCGCATCATCGACGTGATTCACGGCCAAGCCGATCTCCCCGCAAGGCCGGGCCATGCCTCCGGCGCGTACACGGCGAACGTAGCCCCGTACGTGCTCGGCTGGATTATCGGAGTGGAATGGGACCCCGGCGTCGTCGCCTCGACGAATGCCAAGCACGCGGACAAGCCGGATTATGAAGGCACGTACTTCCGGACGAAGGAGGCTGCCCCGTTCGAGGCATGGCTGGCGCAAACGATGGATGAGATGGTCCGATACGAGGCGGAAACCTACGCATGGCAGCGGCCGATCAGCTTTACGAACTGGTTGACGACCGATCTGCTGCAGCATCCGGCCGAGCCGGATGCCCAAGAGGACGCGGTGACCGTCGACCCGAACGTCATCTGGCCGACGCCATCGCTCCTAGCGGGCTATTTTGCATCCTATCACGTCTATCCCTACTATCCGGACTTCATGAATTACGAGACGAAGTATACCGAATATGTCGATCACCGAGGCCAGAAGAACAATTACGCCGGCTACCTGCGGGAATTGAAAGAGGCGCACCGGATGCCGATCGTCGTGGCGGAGTTCGGCGTTCCCGCCTCGCGCGGGATGACGCACCGCAACGTCAACGGCTGGAATCAGGGCTTCTTGTCCGAGGGGGAGCAAGGGGCGATCGTCGGCCGCATGTTCGAGGACATCTATCAGGAAGGGATGGCCGGCGGGCTCGTATTTGCCTGGCAAGACGAGTGGTTCAAGCGCACGTGGAACAATATGGACTACGATAACCCGGACCGCCGTCCGTTCTGGTCGAACGTGCAGACCAGTGAGCAAATGTTCGGGCTGCTCAGCTTCGACCCCGGCGCGGAGGGGTTGATCGTGCAAGTGGACGGGAAGGCGGAGGATTGGGAGAAGGCCGGCATTCGCCCGCTGATCGTCAACGAGGCGCACGATGATAGTGCCCAGCGCCACTATCAGGACGACTATGACGAGCAGCGGCAAATCGACCGGCTGTACATGGCAAGCGACGAACGGTACGTGTACTTTCGCCTCGACTTCGGCAAGAGCGGCAAGCCGCTCGACTGGGCGCGGACGAACGCGACGATCCTGCTCGATACGGTGCCGGACCAAGGACAGACGACCGTGCCGGGCGGAGGTCCGGTAAGCGAGGCAGGATTCGAATTCGCCATCGATTTGAAAGGGCCGGACGCCTCCCGGATCTGGGTGGATAGCTATTATGATCTGCATGAGCTGCAGTACGGCCGCATGCTAGAGATGATCCCTCAGGCGCCGTATGCAGACAAGAACGACAACGGCGTATTCCATCGCCAGATGCTGACATTGAACAAGGAGCTGACCATTCCGAATCGGCAGGGCGACGACCGGGTGATCCCGTTCGAATCGTACGAGACGGGAGCGCTTCGCTTCGGCGACGGCGATCCGAACAGCCCGCATTACGATTCGCTTGCGGATGCGGCGGTGAACGCCGAGGAGGCGATCGTTGAGCTGCGCATACCTTGGCAGTTGCTCCACATCAAGGATCCTAGCATGCACGAAGCGATTGGAGACATCAGGTTGAACGGGCTCGAGACGAGCGTGCAGTCGCAAGGGTTCCGCGTGGCCGTCGTCACGTCTATGCCGGAGCCGAACGCGGACATCGCGCAGCAACCGGGCGGTTCCGCCATAGCGGATACGTTCCCGCCTGCAAGAGGAGATAAGCTTCGCGAAGCTGATATGCCGCTGTATCTGTGGGAGGGCTGGGAATACCCGGAGACGCACGAGCGGCTGAAGCGGTCGTATGACAAGCTGAAGGAGACCTTCGCCGCCGTACAGCTGCCGCAGGAATAAGCCGCCATGATAAGAACGCATGGCTTGCGATCCCAACACACCACATCCTGGTAAGGGTGTGGTGTGTTGCTGTTCTCTCAGCCGCCTAATGCCTGCCGAATCCACTCGCCTGTCAGCTCGGGATGCTCGAGTGGGAATTGATGGCCATATGGGATTCGCGTAACCGCGAGCTTCTCGTAAGGCTTCGGAATGGCATGCGCCTTGTCCATGTCTCCCCATAGTACCTTGACCCGATCCAGATTCCATTTCTCCGGATGCAGCCGAACCGACTCCGGTCGCGTCAACGCAGCCATGACGGCAGCATTCGTCTTGCGTATGCGCGGCGAGCGTAGATCGCGAATCACGTATTGCGCATAGTTTTCTAGCAAGCTCCCGTCTGTCAAGAAGCTTCTGCTTCTCAGCAGCTCTCTTCGCAGTCGGGAAGGGGACATATGGCGAAGCATCATGCCCGTTATGCCGCTGTATCGGTAGCGCGGCGCTACAGGCTGCAGAACCGGCTGCAGCAGGAGGAGCCGATGGACCAGGTCAGGACGGCGCTCCATCACGCGGGCCGCGATGAATCCTCCGAATGAGTGTCCCGCCAGTACAACGGGGCGGTTCAACTCGGCGATCATGTTCGCAATGCTGTTGACGTAGCCTTCGATTACGGAAGGATCATGATGATAAGGCGTGCGTCCGAATCCCGGCAAGTCGACGAACCACGTATGAGCATCGTCCAATGCTTGTGCGATAGGCAATAATGCATCCGCGCCGCTGAACGTCCCGTGGAGGAAAATAACGGGCATGCCGCCGGCGTTCTTCTCCAATACAACGACATTCGATCTTCTGCGCTGCGAGAATCCCTCCAGCCGAGTCGCGCTGGAATGGCTTAATCGATAATCAAGATCGGTGACGATATAGGACAGCGTAGTCGGCACGATGGAGAAATCCCGTTCGTTCCTTCGTTCCATCTCCAACTTCGTGTGGACAGGGAAATCGGAGGTGACGAGAAAGTTCATGGATGCCTTCGGAATGCCGAGGAGCTTGCCGAATCCCATGCCTAGGACGGCCTTCAAGAGCGGAAGGGGCACATTGCCCATGGGCGGGACGATCCGCAGCTCACGTGCGATGCGCTCTATCAGGTTTCGTACCGATGGACTAGCCGGTTGGGGATCCAATAAGTAGTAGGTGTTGCTTGCTAAGCCTTGCGCATTCGCAAGGTCGGCGATGAACGAGGCGACATGATCGATGTGGACCATGGGCAGCCAATAGTCGTCGCCGCCAGGCACGAGCGGCATGAGGTTGCGCCTTACAGCATCGACGAGGATGCTAAGCCCTCCGAGCTGTTCCGTCTCTCCTGTAGTAGAATCGCCTACGACAACGCTGGGATTGACGGTCGATAACGCGATGCCCGAGGCATGAAGCGCCTTGCGAATATAGGAGTCGGCAAGGAACTTCATTTTTTCGTAAGGGGGGATTTTGTCTAACAGGTGATCCAGATCCGCCAACGCGTTCTCCTCGCGATAAGGGCTCATGAAGCCAACGACGTGGATGAACTGCCGCAAGCCCTTCGTGACGTGGATATCCCGCGCCAGCTGAACAAGGGACTTCGCGGGGTAGAGGAAGGACTGCTCCGCTTCGTGATGGCTCAACGTGATATTCATCGGTCCGCCAGCATGAATAATGAGGTCAGCGGTGAGCGCCAGCGCATAGCCGGCATCGTTCAGGCCTAGCCGGGGCTGCGTCAGATCGCCGATAACGGGCATGATGTTATCCCGTTGGACCGAAGGCAGGCTGCTTACGGCGGCCTGCAAGCGGCTTGCGTGACGAACGAGCACGTAGATTCTGTGCTGCGAGGCCAATTCGGCGAGCAGATGCCTGCCGATAAACCCGGTTCCGCCGGTGAGGAAAATGTTCATGACTCATGCACTCCTTCGTCATATGTAGTACTGGTTAGTACTAAATGGATTGAAAAAATCACTTTAGCAAGGGAGCTAAAGCAGAACTTTTCCATGTTAGTACTGTATAGTACTAAACAATGAAAGTCAACACGGTTTACTATACGTCTATGGTTTGATAGAATAGGGGTGCCATAACCGCAAAACAACGCAAAAAACAGTAAAAGAGGGTAATCTATGCTAGCGCCGGAACGACATAAAATTATACTTAGTGAGCTTGAAGAAAGAGGGAATGTATCTGTTAAAGAGTTGAAGGCGAAGCTCAAGGTGTCGCAGGATACGGTACGCAGAGACTTAGAACTGTTGGAGCAGTCGGGCAAGCTGCAACGCGTGCACGGAGGGGCGGCGCTGAAGGAGGATTCGGCAACGAATCGCGTGTTCATGCTGCGCAAAATAACGCATCTCGAAAGGAAACAAGAGCTTGCCGCGGTGGCCGCGCAGCTAACCAAGGAGAACCAGGCCGTGGCGCTGAATGCAGGCACGACGAATATCGAGGTCGCCAAGCAACTGGCAGCTCGCTTCGACCGGCTTACGGTCTTGACCAATTCGATCAAAGTTGCCGAAGTGCTTGCGGTTAAACGGAACTTTACGGTCATTCTGCTGGGCGGAACGCTCAATCATGATGAATTCTCGCTCTATGGCGCTACGATTCCGCAAGAGCTTGCCAGGTTCAATATCGACATGGTCTTTATCGCGATCAATGCCATCTCGCTGGACAAAGGGCTCACCGATTTCCGACAAGGGGAAGCGGAAGTCATTAATGCAATGGTTCAGAGTGCGAGCCGGAAGGTTGTCGTTGCGGATTCCAGCAAATTCGAGACGGTATCTTATCTGAATGTCTGCGGGTTCGATGCGATTGATGCAATCGTAACGGATGCGATGCTGGATTCGGAGACGCGTCGCCTCTATGAGAACCGCAGCATCACTATTTTCCAACCGTAACAATGGCGTACGCCTAGTTTTTCTCCATATCGACTTTTCTAGCATCCATAGACGGATGCTTTTTTTGTTGTAAATTTCACTCACAAAACAGCAAAATTACTTATAATAATGTAAATTGTTTGTTAATACACGCAAAATCTATTGAAAGTTCAGCATCCCTTCACTATAATCCAAGGTGCAAAGACAGAAAGGCAGAGGTGATGACAAGTGGATAACCGATTGAAGGCTGTGATTTTCGATTGGGCAGGAACGGTGGTCGACTACGGCTGCTTCGCGCCGTTACAGGCGTTTCAGAGCGCGTTCGAGAATAGGGGTGTCGCCATAACGGCCGAAGAGGCGAGGGCGCCGATGGGGCTGCTGAAGCGGGATCATATTCGAAGCATACTGAACATGGAGCGAGTCCGAACAGCATGGGTAGAACGATTCGGCGCCCCCTGGACAGAAGCTGATTTGGAAGGGTTGTACGCAGACTTCGAAGGGCGGCTGATGGAATCGCTCGAGGTCTACACCGATCCGATACCGGGCGTGCTCGAACTCGTGGAGCAGCTTCGTCGGGAAGGCAAGAAAATCGGTTCCACCACAGGGTACACCCAAGCAATGATGGACGTCGTAGCTCCGGCAGCTAAGCGTAAAGGTTATGCACCGGACTTCATGGTTGCGGCAGACGAGCTTAAGAGGGGACGCCCATATCCCTACATGCTATTCCGAAATATGGAGGAGCTCGATGCTTTCCCTCCAAGGGCAGTCATGAAGGTAGGAGACACCGTGTCCGATGTGAGGGAAGGCAACAATGCTGGCGTATGGACAGTAGCTGTATTGAAAGGCGGCAGTGAGCTGGGACTCACGCAGCTAGAGGTTGAATCGATGAATCGTGAAGAACTTCAGGCACGGATGGATGCCGTCCGTGTCAGGTTCGAGGAAGCGGGAGCGAACTTCGTGATCGAATCGATCGATCGGCTTCCGGAGGTGATTGCCCTCGTGGAGAGCGGTGGCGGGAAGGAAGAGAAGGTATGAGCCAGTTTTACAATCCAGTTAGGCTTTATTTTGATGAGGATGGCGCGACACGGGTCGCGGAGGCGATTCGGGAACGGTACGCCGAAGTGAGGCGGGTTCTGATCTTGACCCGAGGCGGCGAAGCAGAGCGCAGCGAATGCATGCTTCCGATAATGGCGGCTTTGGCGAGCAAGGAGGTTCGCGTCATAGCGCTAGAGCTTGCGAATCCGGATATTTCGGATCTCCTGCACTTGCATCGCGAATTGTTCGAATATGACTTCGAGCTCGTCATCGCGGTCGGCGGCGGCAGTGTGCTCGATCTGGCCAAGGCGTTGACGGCGACGAAAGGGGCCATCTGGCACACGGAGGAAGACGTGCGTCGCACGATCACCAGCGAGGAATACCGCCGCAAGATGCGCTACACGCCATGGATTGGCATACCGACGACTTCCGGTACCGGATCGGAGGTGACAAGCTGGGCTACGGTATGGGATCGAGAAAAGAAATTGAAATATTCGATATCCGACACCATGCTGTACGCGGAATATGCTGTCATTCTGCCGCAGCTGACCTTGGGAATACCGCTTAGGCTGAGTGTCGTAACTGCGCTTGATGCCATGTGTCACGCAGCAGAATCCTATTGGTCGGTGAACACGAATCCGGTGACGAGAAGCTACGCCATTCAGGCGATCGAACGGATCGTTGGAAGCTTGCCCCGACTCCGGGAAGACCCTTCGAGCGAGAAGGTTCGCCGCGAGCTGGCGCTGGCAAGCATGTTCGCCGGCTTGGCCTTCAGCAATACGATGACGAATGCGTGTCATTCGATATCGTATCCGCTGACGCTGCTCTACGGCATCGAGCATGGGATCGCGACCAGCATCACCCTTGGCGGGGTGCTCAAGCTGAATCAGCACAGCATTCTTGATCTTGACCGACTGCTGGGAGCCTTCGGAGCCCGGAAAGTGGAGGATGTCCAGCGTATTGTGTTCGGATTATATGAACAATACGGCATCGCAACCCAGCTCCGTGCATACGGCGTATCCATGGAATATGTGGAGGTGCTGGCGGAGCGAGCCTATACGAAAGGGAGAATGAATTATAACCCAGTCGCGCTCTCCCATATGCAGGTGCAAGAGTTGTTGACGACCTTGCTGTAGCCGGCATGTACCTGCTGGAGTCGGTTCAGGGGCAAGGAGGTGTGCATAACGCTCGTTCCAAGTTGAAGGCAGTGACTGCGAATACATCCGTAAGGGAGGCGGGAATATGAATCGTGCTATTAAGGCGGTGCTGGCTGTCGTCTGCAGCAGCGCGCTGCTGCTGGGCTCGACCAATGTTACTAACGCTAGCGTTTCATCACAGGTTTCTTTCAATTACGGCTCCAAGAGCGTCAAGGTTAAAGTATATTCGCGTGATGTGGGTGATGCGAAGAATCATCCGGTGTTCAAATACGCGGATCTGCTCAACCGGGCGATTGCGTACAAGAATGCTCACCCTTCAACCGAAGTACGCGTGAAATTTGCCGTTTATAAGCTGGCCATGGGTGCTTATGTCGGCTTTGACCCTGCAGATGCTTCGTACGGCTACGTCAAGGGCAACGACCACGGCGGAGCTGCTTCTGAGAAGCTCGTCTACTCGTTAGTTAAAGCGGCCAAGAATCAGGTCCACGTCGATCTTGTGTTCCACAAAGAGGATGCGAATGAGGTCTCGAACTACTTAAACGGCTTCATGAATGACCCGACATTGACGAACGCATCGAAGAAGGTCAGCGATTACCTGAAATATCGGAAAATCACGTGGGGGAACGAAGCCGCCGAACAAATGCACGCCAAATTCATGACCGTAAGCCACTACGCTGGAGATACTGGATCTCTGGTGGCGAATACCGTGTATGTGTCCACGGCCAATGTCGACAACCATAACAGCAGCGGCATTCCGATCGGCAAGGATTGGGTACAGTCGGGAATGCTCATCAATGGGCATGAGGAGTTGGTGGAATCCTTCGATACATACTTTGGCCTAATCTATGCCAATGCGTACGACCAAGGGGCGTTCCATACGGCCGTCCGTCAGCAGCATGCAACGGGCTCGCTTAATTATTCCGATACCCACTTCAGCAGCTACTTCTATCCGATCCCGGAATCGCCGCAGGGTCATTACACCTACGTACCGGAGACGGGAGACATGAGCGCTGCGAACGGCAATGCATGGGATCCAAATTTTAATCCGATAGCGAAATACGTGAACCAGATGAAGAGCATGCCGGGAGACCGATACTTCAAAGCGAATGTATATCACCTCAAGATGGATAACTTCGGACAGAAGCTGTATGACGAGCTGGAAGCCATATCCAACGATTCAAGCGCGGGATTGAAGCATTATCGCTTGCTGGCGAATGTGAATTCATATGAGCACGTGCGGACGGTCGGCGTGTTCAACAACATTGGCATTATGCAATTTCCGACCCTGACGCATGCCAAGGACTATCTGTTCGCATTCAGCGGAGCGAGCGAGTATTACACGGTTACGGGTTCCGCTAATCTGAAGCTGGACGAATTCGTATCCAAGGCGAATGTCAGCATCGTCGTGAAGGAGTTCACCACGGCTCACCCGATCTATAATGCGTACAAGGAGATTTACGAGTATCAATATCATAACTAGGAGGCCTTCCATTCATGTTTAAATCGATGGCACGCAAGTCTGCGCTCATCCTGCTTGGCATGGTTATGCTTGCCGGCTGCACGAATGCAACGAACACCGGCAACACCGCCGGCAATACCAGCAACACGAGCAATGCAGTGGAGAGTCCAGCGGCTTCCGCGCCGAGCGCGAACGAAAGTACAGCAGCGACGGCGACGCCGGATCTGGAGCATATCCGCATCGGTACGAACCAGTTCACCAAGGGGCTCGAGGCTACGCGTACCTCCAATGCGGATGCCCAACTGCAGTACAATATCTACGATACGCTCATTCTAAGAGACCCGCATTCGGAGGGCCTGGAATTCCTGCCCGGTCTGGCTACGAGCTGGAAGCAGCTTGAGGATAAGACGTGGGAATTCAAGCTTCGCGAGAACGTTCAGTTTCACGACGGCACGATCATGGACGCGGAAGATGTCGCATTCTCGCTGAATCGCATTTTTAAGGAAGAGGAACCGCGTTTCAGCAATGCATACGGGCGGTATTTCAATACGTTCGACCGTGTCGAGGTTATCGATCCGCTTACGGTTCATATTCACATGCTGAAGGCTGACCCGCTGGTAGAAGTGTTCTTGTCCGATCTTAGCGGGGCGATTACGTCCAAGGAATATATCGAAGAGGTCGGTGCCGATCAAGCCGATTTGATGCCGGTAGGTGCTGGTCCGTACAAGGTTGTGGCCTTCACGCCGGGCGAGAGTGCGGTGTTGGAGCGCTTCGAATCGTATTGGGGCGAGAGAGCGCCCGTTGGGAAAATCAGCTATACGTACATTCCGGAGATTGCCTCAAGATCAACGGCAGTGGCGAACGGCGAGATCGATATCGCGATCGGCATTCCGCCCGAGCAAGAAGACGTGCTGTCCGGCCAGAGCAGCGTGAAGCTGATCGATGCCGCGTATCCGCTGTTCCATGTGCTCGTGCTGAACATGAACAATGATGTGATGCAGAATAAGAAGCTGCGTCAGGCGCTGGATCTAGCTGTCGACCGCCAAGCGCTTGTAAGCGCACTGTGGCGCGACAAGGCGATCGTGCCGACTTCGGCGCAGTTCCCGGATTACGGCGAAATGTATCTGGATGACGTCAAGACGGTCGAATATAACGTCGAGAAGGCGAAGCAGCTCGTGAAGGAGTCCGGCTACGACGGTACGCCGATCGAGGTGACGATTCGCTCGGACTATTACACTTACGGGGATCTGGCGGTCCAGGCAATGATCGATATGTGGGCACAGATCGGCGTTACCGCCACGCTGACTCAGGTGCCGGACGTCAACCAGATTGAAGATTCGAAGATTATGATCCGCTCCTGGTCCAACCCGCTCTATTACCCCGATCCGATGGGGCTGATCGATGCTTCGTGGTCCGATACGGTGTGGGTAAGCGAGCGCGGCTTCTGGGATCCCCAGGATCCGGAGTGGGACACGAACATGGAGATTGCGCGCTTCTCACTGGATAAGCAAGCACGCAAGGACGCCATTCGCAAGCTTGAAGCGATCATGAAGGATGAAGCCGGCTTCATCCTGATGTATCAGCCATTCGAGTATATTGCGCTTAATAGCAGCCTGGAGTGGCAATGGCCCAAAAATTATCGCGCCTATACAATCAGCTTACGCGCAGGTGAAGTTGCGTTAACAAACTAACGTTATACTGAGCTGTAATGCGGTACTAACTGGGATGGCCGAGGGCCGCAGCGCGGTGTGCATAACCCGCATTGCGGCCTTCGCATTCCCGATCAGGAAGCAGGGATTGTTGTGTTATCCATCATGATTCAGAAGACGGCGAGAGCCTTGTTGACGCTGCTCGCCGTTCTGCTATTCGTGTTCATCGGAGCCAGACTCACGGGCGATCCGTTCAGCATGATGTTCCCGGAAGGCTTGACGACAGAGCAGGCGCTGGCGCTCAGCCAGCAGTACGGCTTGGACAAGCCGGTGCCGGAGCAGCTGCGGATCTATATGGCGGAGGTGCTCCAAGGTAATTTCGGAACGAGCATCACGGAGAAGCGCCCTGTTACGGTTATTTTCATGGAAGCATTCATCGAGACGCTAAAATTGGGCTTCTGGGCGTTCCTGCTCAGCGGTATGGTAGGCGTGGGAGTTGGGATTCTCATATCCTTGAAGCCGGATGGCAGATGGGCGAAACTGCTGATGTTCAGCGCTTGCCTTGGTTACTCCATTCCCGGATTCATTGTCGCCATTCTGTTGGTCGTCATCTTCAGCTTTCACTTGAAGCTGCTGCCCAGCATGGGGATGGGTTCCTGGGAGAGCTACATCATGCCGGTGATTGCTTTATCGGTTCATCCGATTGCGACGATTGCCCGATATGTGAACAACAGCTTCATGGAGGTGCTGTCGCAGGAGTACATTCGAACGGCCAGGGCGAAAGGGATGCCGGAGCGGGTCGTCATTATGAAGCATGCGATGCGCAATACGCTGGTTCCGCTTACGACCGTACTGGGCATGCAGGTAATCAACATATTGGGAGGCGCGCTGTTCGTCGAGAGCATCTTCGCCTGGCAGGGCCTCGGCAAGCTGCTCGTCGATTCGGTCATGAGCAAGGACTTTCCGGTCATTCAATTTGCGGTCGTGGCTTTCTCGCTAATGGTCATCAGCGTCAATCTCGTTGTTGACTTCCTGTACGGCATCGTGGATCCACGGATACGGAAGGCGGGATAAGATGAGTGGTGTGTGGGGCAAAATCGCCGGGTGGCCGTGGGTTGTGCAACTGAGCTTCACGATGGCGGTCCTGTTCGTTGTCGTCGTGCTTGGCGCGCATTGGATCATGCCCTACGATCCGAATGCGACGAATCTTATGAACCATAATGCGCCGCCGGTGTTCGCGGGAGGGACTTGGGCATACCCGCTTGGTACCGATCAATTGGGGCGTGATTTACTAAGTCGCATGGTATACGGGATTCGTACGAGTCTTGGAATCGCGGCGTTCGGATTGGTCATCGGCTGCGTCGTGGGCGTTACGGCAGGACTTATCAGCGGCTATGTCGGCGGAATCGTTGACAAGCTGATCATGGCACTGGTCGATTTTCAGATGGCGGTTCCGTATACGCTGGTGATGCTGATGGGCATCGTGATTTTCGGAACGGACACCCTTGTGTTGGTAGCGTTGATCGGGCTGGCTAACTGGGAGAATTACGCGCGAGTGGTCAGGGCTAACGTTCTTTCATTACGAGAACATCAGTATATCGAGGCCGCCAAGCTTTCGGGAGGTTCGCAGCTCTATATTATGGCAAGACACATTCTGCCGAATACGATGCCCACTGTGCTGGTCATGATGACGCTCTTCTTTCCGGGGGTGCTGACGATGGAGTCTTCTCTGTCTTTCCTAGGAATCGGCATTCAGCCTCCGACAGCGAGTCTGGGCAGAATGGTCGGCGATGGGCGCGGCAGCCTTATGACCTCCTGGTGGCTGTCGATGATGCCCGCCTTGGTCATCGTGCTGATGGCCGTCATCATGCAGACGATCGGGGATTGGTTGAGGGATAGGCTGAATATTATGGCGCGAACGGAATAGGAGACTGCGAGGATGGATGCGTTATTGAGCGTGCGGCAACTGCGGGTCGGCTTCAAGCAGCGGCAAGGAGATCGGTACGCGGTGAACGGGGTTGACCTGGACATTGCCAGGGGTGAGACGTTGGTAGTGGTAGGGGAATCGGGCTGCGGCAAAAGTTTGACGGCCTTGTCCATTATGGGACTGCTCGGTGTTTCATCCGGGGTGCCGCATTCTTTCGTGCAGGGCCGCATTCAACTGCGTGAGGAGGGGAAACAGCCGCTTGAGCTGGTGGGGTTGCCCAGACAGTCGTACGACAAGCTCAGGGGCTCGGTAATTTCGATGATTTTCCAAGAACCGATGACAGCCTTGAATCCGCTGCTGACGGTTGGGGAACAGATCGTTGAGGTGTTGATGGAGCATAAGGGCTTGACGAAGGCACAGGCCAGGGAGGAAGCGATCGCATTGTTGGGAGAAGTAGGCATTCCGGAGCCGGAGCGCCGGATGAAGGCGTACCCCTTCCAATTATCAGGCGGACAGAAGCAGCGGGTCATGATCGCCGTCTCGATCGCCTGCGAGCCGAAGCTGCTCATAGCCGACGAGCCGACGACGGCGCTGGACGTCACGATTCAATCGCAGATTCTCTACCTCTTGAACCAGATTAAGCAGAAGCGGAACACCTCGATCTTATTCATCACGCATAACCTAGGCATCGTAGCGCAGTTTGCGGACCGGGTAGCGGTCATGTACCGCGGCATCATCGTGGAGAACGCGGAGGTGGGGAGGCTTTTTGCTGCGCCGCAGCATCCTTATACCCGCATGCTGCTAGGCTCGGTGCCGCAGAAGGGGCAGCATGCCTCGGCGGGACATCGGCTAGAAGCGATCCCGGGTATGGTGCCTGGCCCGTCAGAAGCGGTAGGGGGCTGTCCGTTCCATCCGCGGTGTCCGCTTGCAACGGAGCAATGCCGCAAGGAGTTGCCGGGGGAAGTTGCGGTGGAACCAGAGCACCGGGTTCGCTGCTGGGAAGCGGTAGCGACTCATACGGTGAGCGGCGAATCGGCCGTAATGACAGGCGAAGCGGTATTAGCTGGAGGAGGAGCGTCATGGAACAGCGGCACATACTAGCGGGCACGGACAATTTAAGGGTGCATTTCAAGCTCCCCTCTTCATTGGGCAAGCCCAAACTGTGGGTGAAAGCCGTTGACGGCGTCTCGATGCAGATCTACAAGGGTGAAGTGCTGGGACTGGTCGGCGAATCAGGCTCCGGCAAGAGCACTTACGGCCGTGCATTGTTAAGGCTGAACGAAGCCGCCTCGGGCCGTATTCATTATAACGGGCAGGACATTACCAGAGCGGGCGCGAAGGATATGCGTCCCCTCCGCAGTCAGATGCAGATGGTGTTCCAGGACCCGAACAGCTCCTTAAATCCGCGCATGCGATTGCGAGAGGCCGTCCGCGAGCCGCTCTTTGTGAACCGAATCGGCACCCGCGCGGAGCAGGAGCGCAGAGTGAGGGAAGCGCTGGAGCAGGTGCAATTGCCGGCCGATTACCTCGACAAGGTGCCGAGCCAGCTGTCCGGCGGGCAGAGACAGCGCGCAGCTATTGCGAGGGCGCTCATTACGCGGCCTCCGTTCCTGGTGGCCGATGAGCCGGTCTCAGCGCTTGATGTGTCCGTGCAGGCGCAGATTATTAACCTGCTCTCCGATCTGCGGGAAGAGCTGGGACTAACGATTCTGATGATCTCGCATGATCTGTCGGTGGTCCACTATTTGGCGGACCGGGTCGCGGTGATGTATCTTGGCAAATTGATGGAGATCGGCACGGTTGATGACGTGTTGGGCAGCCCGGCCCATCCGTATACCCAGGCGCTGCTGCATGCCGTTCCGGAGCCGAATCCCGCGGTCATTCGTTTGTCTAAGCCGATCGAGGGGGATATTCCAAGTCCGGTCAACCCGCCGAGCGGATGCGTGTTCAGGACGAGGTGCCCGATAGCCGGAGAGGCATGTGCCGTACAGGTGCCTGAATTGACGACAATGAAGCCTGGGCATCAGGCCGCATGCCTCAAGCTGGGGGAACTGTCGGAGACGTTCAGGGGAGTTACAACGATGCGGGGTGTTGTGAACGGATGAGTAAATTCGCGATGCTAATCTGGCCGGACACGCAGAAGCTGGCGAGCGACTATCCGGAGCTGCTGCGGCAATCGGCCGATTGGATTGCCGAGCATGCTGCGGCATTCGGACTGCGAATGGTGCTGCACTTGGGAGATGTCGTCGACCAAGGCGCATGCGAGGAAGAGCAGTATCGCCGCGCTGCCGATGCGGTCGCCCGGGTAGAGGATGCAGGCGTGCCGGTTCTAATCGTGCCGGGCAACCATGATTACGATACGCCGATCGTCTCGACAAGCGGCCCGATCCCTGCGAAGGAGCGGCGACAGCTCCGCATGTTCAACCGCTTCTTCGGCGTGCGTCGACTGACGGGCAAATCGTGGTTCGGTGGCGTCTTCGAGGAAGGGCGCGTTGAGAATATGTACGCACTCTGGCGAGCGGAACGGCAGCGGCTGCTCGTCCTGATGCTGGAATTCATGCCGCGCCGCGAAGTGCTGGCGTGGGCGGACGAGGTCGTCTCCCGCTGCGAAGGACATGATGTAATCGTCGTGACGCACAGCTATCTGAATATGTACGGGGAGCGGGTAGCAGCCGGTGACCCGGCCAATCCGAAGGCTAAATATCCCTCGGTCGCCGAGGGCTTAGACGGCGAAGAGATGTGGCAGTTGCATCTTAAATGGTATCCGCGTCTGCGGGCCGTGTTCTCCGGTCATCATATGCCCGAGACGGTCAGTCACCGGATTGACCTTGGCGAGCATGGCAATCCGGTGCTGCAGTGTTTCCAGAATTGGCAGTCATGCGAGCGGGGAGGCGAAGGGCGCTTCCGTATATTCGAGTGGGATCCCGACGAGCGCCATATCCGAAGCCGCGTGTTCAATCCGGTCACCGAACGCTTCGAATTCGCTGACGGCTATGAGGTGGAGTTGCGATATTGAGGGGGTTCAATCTTCTACCCAAAATTCACTTTAGCAAGGAAGCTAAAGCGGGATAGACGTCTGCAAGTATAGCAGGATTATTAGTGGCTTGCGCTACGAAGAGGGCGCCTTCGAGCGAGGAGACGATCAGCGCGGCTGTCGCCTTCACGGGGAGATCCGCCCTTAGCTCATGTCGAGCAACTCCATCGGCCAGGACCGCCTCGACGGTATGAAGCTGCCGGTCGAAGAAACCTTTAATGCGCGCCCTCGCTTCGGTCGCATCGAGAGGCGTCTGCGTGTACAGCGTTAAGAACGGGCAGCCGCCAAGGTAATCGGGCTGTTCTTCATTATCTGTCAGGATGGTGAGCATCCTCGCTAATTTATCCAAGACCGTAGTCTCGCTCTGCGCCAGGATATGCTGGATCCGCCCCTCGTAATGCGTTGTCAACTGTTGAACGATCGTGAGGAGCAATTCCTCCTTGCTCTTGTAATGGTAATAGATATTGGTCTTCGATACCTTGCTGTGCGCGACGATGTCGTCCATGCTCGTCGCGAGAAATCCTTTGGTAAGGAACAGCTTGAAGGCGGACTGCAGCGCAACGTCTTTGTTGCTTAACGTATTTTTTCTCATGGTAGTACTATATAGTACTAATTAACTGGCGTCAAGATGGAAGCATGGCAGCAGGGTATAATTCGGCTTAAGCCGAACATTACCGCCACGGCAAGGAGGAACTGCCCCTTACCCCTAGAATATCCAAGCGAGAAGCAGAAGGGGTGGGACAGGCATATGACACGTGAATGGAAGCAATGGATAGTTGAAGCAGATATCCTTGACATCCAGCGGGCAATGGAGGTCGGCACGTTCAGCGCGGAGCAGCTCGTGCAGGCTTATCTGGACAGAATCGATGAATATGATGCATACCTGAACGCAGTGTTGGAAGTCAATCCTGACGCGCTGGCTATCGCGAGAAGCCTGGACGAGGAGAGAAGGACGAAGGGCAGCCGAGGACCCTTGCACGGCATTCCGGTCTTATTGAAGGACAATATCGATACCCATGACCGCATGCATACCAGCGCGGGTTCGATTGCGCTAGAGAACTCGATAGCGCCTCATGATTCCTTCGTCGCCGCGCAGCTGCGCCGTGCCGGGGCGGTGCTGCTAGGCAAGACGAACATGACGGAATGGGCGAACTTCATGTCCTACACGATGTGGGCAGGCTATAGCTCAAGAGGCGGGCTTGTCCGCAACCCCTATGGGCCGGGTGAATTATTCATAGGCGGTTCCAGCTCGGGTTCCGCCGCTGCCGTAGCAGCGAGCCTGAGTGCGGCAGCGATCGGAACGGAGACGACCGGCTCTATCATTAGTCCGGCGAGCCAGAACAGCATTGTAGGGATTAAGCCGACGGTAGGTCTCGTCAGCAGGTCCGGCATTATACCGATTACGTTCAGCCAAGACACGGCTGGTCCGATGGCCAAGTCCGTGGCCGATGCGGCGGTACTTCTCGGGGCGCTGACCGATCCGGACGAGCGCGATGAAGCGACATTAGGGAAACGCGCGGCTTATCGAGACTATACGCAGTTCTTGGACGCGAGCTATCTCCGGCAGGCTAGAATCGGGATTCCCCGGCATTACTATAAGGATCTGGATCCGGACAGGCTCGCCATTGCCGAAGCCGCGATTGAAGTGCTCCGGAGCAAGGGGGCGACGATTATCGATCCGGTCCAGCTGCCGTGCGACGGAACTGCGTGGAGATGGGACGTGCTGCACTATGAATTCAAGCCTGCAATCAACCGCTATCTGTCCAAGCTGTCGCCGAGCACGCCGATTCACTCGCTGCAGGAATTGATCGCTTATAACGAGGCGCATGCGGGGCGGGCGCTGAAGTACGGCCAAGAGATCCTGATCCAGGCCGAGGGGACGAGCGGAGACTTGACGGAGCAGGCGTATCTGGACAGCGTCGCCCAGAACGCCGAATGGGCGCGCAAGCAAGGGATCGATTATGCGCTGCGCGAGCATAACCTGGACGCCTTGATGTTCCTTGGCAACGAAGATGTCGGGGATCTAGCCGCAAGGGCGGGCTATCCGGTCATAACGGTGCCGGGCGGCTATGCGGAGAACGGCATCATCGCGGAAGGCGGCTATACGACGCGTGGACCGCAAGGGATTTCCTTTGCCGGGGCGGCCTATAGCGAGCCGCTGTTGATTAAGATCGCATACGGCTATGAACAGGCGACGAAGCACCGCGTCCCCCCGAAGTTGTGACAGCGCAGCGCACAGACGAATACAAGAAAGGATAAGCGATCTTCGCAAAATCTTGACAACATCTCCGAGAGAAATTCAGACGCCCCCTATATGATGTGTGGAAGAAACATCATGTATCATTGGGAGGCTGCAGGAATGAGGAAAAAGAAAATCGTAATGATCGGAGCGGGAATTGCCGGATCGACGTTGGCTTACGCCTTGCACAAGGATGGGCGATTCGACCTGACAATCATCGTGTCTAAGGACGCAGAGGACATTCGAAACGGCCGCATTCTGTCCACGCAAGCCCACTTCGAAGCGTTGCTGCAGACCGAGAGCCGATTCGGGATCCCAGATTACGGGGCGGTATATGAAGTGAAAAAAATCGAACTGTTGATCAATGGACAGAAGTTGTTCAAGGGGAACTTGAAGTGCAGAGCAGTCAGCCAAGATCAGCGCGTATATCTGTCAGCGCTCCTGGACGGTCTACGCGACCGGGGAGTCGAGATCCGGAAGACGCGCTTGACCGAGAGCGACATGGCCGCATTAGCGGAAACATTCGATCTCATTATCGATTGTACCGGCAAGGCGGGACCAGTCGTGCCCTTCCCTGCCTATAGCGAGCTCGCGAATATCCCGGAATCTCCTCCAAGGGTCATTACCGCGGGGATGTTCCATGGCTTGATGCCTGCAGAGGACAATATCATGAGCTATAATATCGCGCCGGGGTTAGGGGAATTATTCGAGACGGCAACCATGACGAAACAAGGGATCGCGGGGTCCCTATTGTTGGAGGCCATCCCGGGGAGCGAGCTCGATTGCATGAAGGGCATTAAGGAACCGGATGACTTCGTGCAGAGGCTGTTAGCAGTGCTGCAAACCTATTTCCCCCACATCCGTAAAAGAATCAACGCGGATGAATTTCGTCTCGTCGATCCGCTGTCCTATGTACAGATGGCGATCCAACCGGTGGTTCGCATTCCGTATACGATGCTGAATGGGACGCTAGCGGTCGGCTGCGGCGACAGCGTGGTGCTCAATGATCCGATTACGGGGCAAGGAGCCAATGCGGCCTCTTATTGCGCCAATGTGCTCTATGCCTTGCTTGCGGAGCATGCGCATGAGGCGTGGGACGAAGCATTCGGCGAACGCTATTGGAGGCAGACGCAAGAATACGTGACCAAAATGTCGGAGTGGACGAATGCGATGATGGGACCTCCGTCGGAATCGTTCTCGGCCGCGCTTGAGAGGGCGGCTCAAGATCAAGAAGCAGCCGATGAGTTCGTCACGCTGTTCGCGAATCCGGTCGCGGCGCATGGTCTATTCTTCGCTCCGTTAGAGGCGACGAAAGCATAGCTTGCATCATGATCTTCGGAGAGAATACCCGACCTTGCGAGGTCGGGTTTTTGCGATGCAGCATCAAATAAACCAATCCCCGACCATTCGACAGCATTCGTATCGGACATGGCTTACAATCCTCGTGAAAGCGAATACAATTCGTGCAACGAAGGAGAGATGAATGATGCCGGAACTCAACGAAGAGAAGGTTCGCCTTCAGCGAATAGCCGCGCCTCGCAAGTCAGCGGGCTTCATGCCGCGGGCCGTGCCTGGGTCATTGCCGCTTGACCTGACCTCGAACGGGAAGGAGGATTGGCAGCCCGCCGTCGTGTTCTCTCCCCCGCATCTGCGCAAGGCAGAGAGCAAGAGCTTGAACATGAACGGCTTGCATTCGGGCAGCTCCGGTATGGAGGGAGGGCGAACGGCTGAGCCGGCCGCGGCCATGCTGCGAAGTTCCCGGCTGACATCCGAATCTTCCCTGCTGCTGTCTCAGCCTGATCCGTCGGACGAGCTGTTCTTGCAGCAGTCGGGGGCGATGCTGTCGAGCGGTACGCATGAATGGAATTCGAGATTCGGAGCAAGCGCTTCTGATGTCTCTTACGATTTTAACGAATACGTGATGCTCCGGCATCCCGACGACGCGCTGCCCAGCGGCAGCGGCGGTCAGGCCGTGCTCCCTTCCGACCCCAAGTTCCAGACGCTGCTTAACGAAGCAGACAAGGGCATTGCCGCATTCATTGAGAACGTCGGCCTGCGATATAGCAATAATTGGCCGCAAATCTATCAGTACGGCATAAGTCTGAAGTCGACGCTGTACAGCTGGTGGTTCCAAGTCTGCGCGATGCGCGCCTTCAACCAATTGCATCGCTACAGCCGATCCGAGATCAAGGAGCAAGCCTACAATGCTACGCCTTATGAATATTACGGCCAATCCTTAGGCTATCACTTGATGTCATCGAGCGTGCGAAGCGAGGTCGATGCCTACTTGGCCGGTAACGGCAACAGCTCCAAGCTGAAACAGATCGTCACGGCGGCATTCTGGGAGAAGGTCATGAGCGACGTATTCGAGGAATATTTTGACCGGAACGGCATTCCGCAAGTCGACCCTTACGTACCGGAAGGGGAGTATCCGTTCGACCCTTACCCGGCCCATGACGTATTCTTCGGGCTGCAGATCGTCAATCGACAGAATTGGCGCCTGCTGGGGTATGCGCGCAGCGAGCTGGTGAAGAGCATCCCGCTCGGTCCGAAGGAGACGCAGAAGGTAAGCGTGAAGATCCACAGGCGCACCAAAACCGCGAAGTCCTCGGAAGAATCGTCCTCGTACGAGACTTCGTCGGATAGCAGCACGACTTCCAAGGATACGTCGGAGGTTGTGGCGGAAGCTTCCCGAAAATTGAACATGCATGCGGAAGCGGAGGTCAGCGGCGGGTACGGTCCGTTCGTGCAAGCCAAAGTATCGGGAGGAATCGCCCAGGACACGGCTTCGTCGAGCAAGGACACGAAGACGCGGCTCAATGAGATGATGCAGAAGACGGCGAGCAAGATGAAGCGCGATACCAAGGTGACCGTGAGCAGCGAGACCGAGATGACATTCGAGGATTCGCGTTCTTCGGAGCTTACGAATCCCAATGACGAGATTGCCGTCACGTATCTGTATCATCGCCTGCAGCAGCGGTATTGGGTGAGCACCGAGATCGCCGAGGTCAACTCGGTTGTCTTCGTCCCCGAACCGATTCCGGATTGGCATGCGATTGATGAAGAATGGATCGAACAGCATGGCGACATATTGGCAGGGGCTTTGCTCGATCCCGATTTTGGACCGATACTTGCGACGATCTGCAAGGAGCCGCCCAACCTGGAATATTCGGATTCGTCGAAGTTCAAGCTGGCTATGGATGCAGGGATCAAAGCGGCGGGGGATTATCGAGGCTTTACCGGCGGCGGGGCGATGCCGGATCTTCTAGCCTCCGGCCAAGCGGCGTACGAGCGGCAGTATGAGCGCGAGAATCATATGCGCATGGACCAGCGCAGGCGGGCGCATCAGACGGAGCGGCTGCTCACCCATATCCGAAGGAACATTCTGCACTACATGCGCGCGATCTGGGCCAGCGAGGATTACGATCAGAAAATGCAGCGCTACAGCCGCATGCGCGTGGCAACGGAATGGTCATTCGTGCCCAGCGGGCCTAAGAAGGGCAATCCGCTGGAAGTGGAAGGGACGTTCGTGCCCAGCGCGGGAAGCGTACGTCCGCTCACCGAGGTGATCAATCCCATCGGCCCGATCGGCTACTTGTTCAATTGCGCCATCTATCAGCTTCGTGACCATCCGAAGCTTGCCAATCTCAATCAGGCTTTGGCATACTTGCGCAGCACCTACGCGCGATTCACGGTCCAAGTGTCGGCGTCCGGCCCGTCATTGTCCGTCCGACAGGCCGTATGCTACGAACCGCGCAGCTTCGATCGCGAATATACGATGACTTATCGGCAGAACAGGGGAGCGTGGCTGATTCCCAACTCGCATCCGGACGAGATGGATTGGTTCGTTGTCCGCGTGATGCCTGACGGCAGCCTCGATACCCTGGGCTTCCGGATCTGGCTGGACGGTCAGCCGGCGGACGGGGATATACTGACCGTTCGTATCCGAATGACGGGCGAGCTGGAGGACCCGCATCTGCGGATGCTGCGGATGCAGTACCCGCTGCCCCCTGCTGCAGAGGAGGCGCTATTGTTCACGCCTCAGCTGCTTCGCGAGATGGCCGAGGTGCTGCCGGAGCTGTCTCTAGGCTATGAACCGGCGGAGTGGAGCCATCTGAATGCCGGTCAGCAGGCGGCGTTCCGGGGCCTTTATCACCAGTTCCTGATGATGCGCGAGAGCGGAAGGCTCGTCGCGCTGGATACGGCGAATCTCGTGCTGGATCTGGAGATCAGCCAGTCTCCGGCGCTGGAGCCCTTCAAGCGGCTGCACCGTTATATCGATGTCAAGAAAGAATATGAAGAGTACAGACGACGCTCGCTGGAGAATGAGAGAAGGGCTAGATTGCTGGACAAGGCCGTGCTCGGCGACCCGGACATCGAACGCATCGCGCTCATTACCGATGCCGTCGGCAGGGACCAAGTGGCGATCGCGGAAGCGCTGGAAGAGCTGGATTCCGATACGGAACCGAATAAATAACGGAAGGGGAGAAGAAGGATGCCTACGATCGATGCGAGTAGCAGCAAGGTCTCGCGCGCGAAGCTCGATATTGCCGAGAAGGTGCTGCTCGGCATTACGCCTAAGGAAACGCTCGACATCCCGAGTCCGCAGTCGGCTGTGCTGCCGCATGCGCTCAGCGCGCGGCTCGAGACGCTTCGCAGCTATCTGAACGGTAATCCTGTCATGCGCGATGCCTTCATGAAGGAAGTCAAGGAGAAGTGGGCGGCTGCCGCAGGGGAGGAGGGCGAATTCGAAGCGGCGATCGCAGAGCGGCGCGACGCGATTAACAGCTTGGCGTCTATGGACGAGTTCAAGAAGCAAGCGCCGCGATCCGTCAACCGGCTGCGGGAAGAGCTGGACCGTTATCTCGACGTTATCGAGGGTGTCGGCGGCTCGAATGCGTGGTGAACCGGACCATGACGGGTTCGGTTAAGAACAGCGCGCCGCAGTCGCCGGCGGAAGCCGCCCAAGCGCTCGGTGCCGTATTCCTGCAGCTCCGATCGCAAGGCCGCTTGCCGGACGCAAGTACGCCTCCGTTCTATATGGGGAGCGTGGCTGCCATGCTGCCTGCGCTCTACCGGCAGTACGGCACCGATAACGAGCGTTATCGGCAGGCCGGCCAGGATCATTATGTCACCGCCCAAGAACGTTATCGGGAGGCCCATGATACGGTCATCCCGGAGCTGGAGAGACAGGCGCTGTTATGGTCGCAGCATACCCTCAATCTGGAGGCGAAGAAGCTGCATCAGCTGCTAGCCACACTCCGCGAACAGGGGGTTCAGAATGCACTCTGCATCGCGGCGCAGCGGGTATGGCGTCAAGCTTCCGATGCTCCTCGGACGGAAGAGGAGCATCAAGCGGAAGCGGAGCTGCGAAGGGCGTTATGGTATGCCAAGGATCATCAGATGAACGCGCTCGAGAAGGCCGGTCGCCGGATGGCCGTGCTCGAGCGCAAGCGATATGCGGCAGCGATGCGCAAGGTGCTGGAGGAGGCGGAGGAGGGTGAACGACGAGCAGCGGAACTGCTCGCCGTCCTCTTCGCGCATCCGGCGGGCGTCTCGATCATCAATGGCTATAATGAATCGTTGACGCGGGGCGCTGCTGCGGCGAACGGAGCAGTGCAGGAGGCATTCCATGCCGTCATGGCGTTCGGCCGAGAGTTGATTCATAATCCTGACCATGTATGGCGGTATGAACCGCTCCTGATGGGCGGCCTCCAGCGCATGGGGCTGATCGGCGTGCCGGGCTTGGCGCCATACGTAAGCGCGATCGCGGTCGTCAAGAGCATGAGCTTCGAGAGGAGCGTCATCTTCCATCTGGGGCTCGTGCTGGGCTGCTTAGGGCTTGTATTCGCTGGACCCGTCGGGTTGGCGGTGATCGGAGTGCTGGAGCTCGGCATCGCCGGCTATGATACGGCACTGACGTACATGGAGGAGCGCGAACGGGAGTTGGCGGCGGCCGCCTCGGGATTCCGGGGCGCGGAAGAGCAGATCGCGGCGAGCACGGGCTTCGAAGGGACGAAGCTGGCTGGCGCGACGGCACTGCTGACCGCGATCGCGCTGTTCGGAGGCACGGCATCCCTGTTGAGGGAGATGAAGAATCGTCGTGCGCGTACAGCGGCTTCGGTCGGGCAGCCGGGCATGCCATCGGCAAATGCGGCCCCGGACTCGACTGCTGCTGCGCCGGATGTACGCAGTCGGCGTGCCGATGACGCCGTGGCGAATGATCCGCCGGGAACGCGGGATCGTGCTATTCAGGACAGGGGAATCGAGGAAACGGCGGCGCTTCGCGACAATATCGCCGCAAGAGGAATCGACATGACGGAGACGGACGAGCCCTTGGAGCTCATGATGCCTTGGGAGCAGCCGCCCATGTCCGGACATCCTGTGACGAGCCGGCGGGAGCCGCTTCCAATGCGCCGCGGCGGCGTTAGCCGGACTTCGAAGTGGCTGCTGTCGATGGAGGACCAGATGAACCATGTGCAGTTCTCGCCGCAGGTGAATGCGAAGGCGTTCCGGCTGACCTCATTCAACGATGTGCCGGAAGGCGGGGCTACGCTCAGGTTCGGTCCGCGGACCTACCAGCTTGACGCGGAAGGGCAACTGGTCGAGGCTTCAACCACGCGGCTTACGCTAGGCGTCCGTGATCCGGCCTATTATAACAGGCAGTCCAAGGGCATGGACTTTGGCCACTTGCTCGGCATCATGTTCGGCCATATCGATGCGCAGTTGGGCCCGTTAGGTGGATTTCCGCAAGCGAGAGCGTTGAACCAATTCACCGGACGCTGGTTCCGAGCGGAACAGAAGGTGCATAGGGAAGCCCTTAATCTGCAGGAACTAGGCCGACCCTTCCGGGTTGTCGCGCAAGCGAGAGGGTACGCCAACGGCATCCCTGAGGAGATCCGAATCTTCTTGGAGGTCGGCGGGCAGCCCGTTCTGGGCACGGATTCGGGGTGGATGCGGAATAGGTGAATGAAGGCCCAACCTTGCGAGGTTGGGCCTTCGGCATGCGTGAGTGCCGTAACGCAAGACAGCCGGCGTTAACCCGCTTTACGGACTAGCCGTTTCCAATGCAGGTACATGAAGCAGCCTAGACAGAATCCGCACAGCGCAAGCACGACAGCTGCCGTAAGCATGCCTAGACTGACATAGGCTGCAACGGGCAGACCGGCGGCATGAGCTGCCAATGTGAGCGTGAGGAAGAGAATCGCGAGCAAGTTGTTGAACCGGAGCAGCTCGCGGCTCTCCGTAGCCGAGCTGACGGGGAAGAGCGGAGAGAGCATGCGCACGAACGCGTTATATCTCACCCCGAAGGTACGGCTAATCAATTGTACGGCTAAGGGAAGAGCGAGAATCCAGAGCTGCTGAGCGAGGACGGCGATCAGAATGCTGAGCAGAATGCCGAGCTGATTCCCCTTGACCCGGTGCAGGGGGACTTCATCCACGCAATCATAGTTGCTTACACTTACTTGATTGTTCATCATGACCCTCCAATGAGAAGCATATTAATCCTATTATACTTGATATCGCGATGGAATGAATCGGAAGGGATGCCGATAATCATGTCGAATAGTCTGTTATTACGGCATGAATAATAGGAGGCTGACTTAATGGCGACGGAGAATATTTTGGAGTGGACTCTGGTGGAGGAATGTCCGATCCCGCAGGATGTGAATGCGCTGCTGGTGGCGGGCGAAACGGCGGTTGCGGCGTACAAAACATTCCGGGACACGGCAATTTTTACGAATAAGCGGCTTATTGTGCGAGATGCGCAAGGTCTGAGGGGCAAGAAGGTCGAGATCTATTCCTTGCCTTACTCCTCAATCAATATGTGGTCCACGGAGAACGCCAGCGGCTTCCTCGACTTCAGCTCGGAAGTGGAGCTGTGGACGCGTGCGGGCCACATCAAGGTGAAGCTGCAGAAGGGCGTCGATATTCGCAAGTTCGACATGCTGATCGCGAACGCGCTTCTCAAGTAGGATGATCCGGATCAAGCGCGTCTATGATCCGATTCACGCATCAGACGGCAAGCGGATTCTGGTGGATCGGCTCTGGCCGAGAGGGCTGTCGAAGGAGAATGCGGCGCTGCACGAGTGGATGAAGGAGCTTGCGCCGAGTCATGAATTACGGAAATGGTACAATCACGATTCCGCGAAGTTCGAGGCGTTCAAGGCGAGATACACGGAAGAGCTCATGCGCGATGACACGAATACGGCGTTCATCGAGCAGTTGCTGCGGTGGTCGGCAGAGGGTACGGTAACCTTGCTGTACGCGGCGAAGGAGCAAGAACGCAATCAAGCTGTCGTGCTGGCGGAATGGCTGGGCGGCCGCGAACGGTCATAACGTAGATGCGTACAAACCCGACCTCGCAAGGTCGGGTTTGTACGTGTTAGCTGTGAATCTTTTCTGAACGAAGGCGTACAGATATTGCTTCGGGCGCATGACTGTTGTATATTTTTCTAGACGATATCGTACAGATGAGGAGGGGTAACGATTCCGAAGGTGCTGGTGACGGAAGAGCAATGGATTCGGCTAGGCATGGAACGATTCGCACGGAGCGGAGCAGAAGGCCTGGTCATTGAACAGATGGCAGCGAAGCTGGGCTGCAGCAAGAGCAGCTTCTATTGGTACTTCAAGAATCGGAAGGATTATCTGGCGCGGCTCATAGAACGGTGGAGCGACATGTCGACGCAGCAAATTATTCGCCAGTCATCGGAGGCGGGGGCAGCGGAGGACCAGCTCAACGCGTTGCTGACGGAGATGTTCGCGACCACGCGGAAGGGCGATTTCCTCTTCTACTTAAGGAAGCTTGCGAGCGTGCATGCCGACTATCAGGCGATTCTGGATACGGTCGAGCACACGAGAGTGCAGTACGCGCAGGAGCTGCTTATGAAGCTTGGGATGGGGATGGCAATCGCGGCGCACAAGTCCTCTCTCTTGTATCACTATTATCTGGGATGGTACGAACGGCATAAACATGAACCCGTGCGGGAAGCCGAGCTGAAGCAGCACATCGGCATACTGCGTACGCATTTGTTGGGAATCTAACAGAGGGGGCTGTGAGGATGGTGGACGTTGTGACGTGGCTGGTTGGCGGCGTGCTTTTTCTGGTGAGCGGCATCCATGTGTATTGGGCGGCAGGCGGAACGAAGGGAAGCGCGGCGGCGATCCCTGCGAGCGGCTCCGACTTGCTGTTCCGACCGACGGCGGTCGCTACGGCAATTGTGGCCATTGCATTGGGCTTGGCGGGGTGGTTCGTGTTGGAGCTGGGGGGCGTCATCGAGCGCAGGCTGTTCGCGGGCTGGTTCCACGCTTACGGAGGCTGGGCCCTGGCGGGCATATTCCTGCTCCGAAGTATCGGCGAATTCCGGTGGGTAGGCTTCTTCAAGCGCAGGAAAGGGACGCGATTCGCCAAGTGGGACACCCTCTTGTATTCCCCCTTGTGCCTCATGATCGGCTTATTCGTCATCGTCATTACGACGTCCTCGGCCTCCTGAACACGTTTGCTATTTACCTGAACGATATGTTGTGGTACGATCCATTTAACGGAAGCACCGTGCACGCAGTTGTTTATTTAACTGTGTGCATGGTGCTTTTTCTGTATTCCATCGGCGAAGAGGAGGGGCTGGCATGTATCCGAAATTAGTGCGCCCTAGGAAGGTAACGGACAAATGGCTGAAGCAAGTGTTCACTCCGCTTGAGGATTATCTGAACCGGGAATACCCGGAAGAAGCGCGCAAGATGATGGCTTATATGACGTTCTTCCCCAATGTGGAGGAGCAGCAATTCATCTACCGCAACAGCAGGAACAAGTATTCGATCGTCTTGGACCGGTCAGGCCGCGTGATCTCCGGAGGGCGGGAGGCGCTGGAATATGACTTCGATGATCCGGAATGGACGAAGGTGAACCGGGCGCCGCGCAGCGAGCGGTTCATGCATCCGAATGTGGGCCGTTGGATCGAGCGCAGCTTGAGTAAGCGGGAACAAGCCCGATTCGGCGAAGAAGTCGCGATCGTGCTTCAGGAGCTGTGGGGGCCGATCTTGAACTTCGACTTTGACGATCTGCGCACGGGCTGTCCGGTCAAGAGCACGAAGGTGCGTTACTGTCTCTATGTGTACCCCGTCGGTCACCCGAAACAACTCATCGTCCAGTTCGTCGGGGACGAGATCGCGGAGCGCAGCTGCAGTTATGCCCACTACGCGGAGTTCCAGCTCCGGAATTCGATTCTTTCCGCTCACGGCTGGAGGGTGTTTAACGTCACGCGCAGCATGCTGGACGAATGCGAATACCTGGAATTGCTGCGCAAGTGCTTGTCCTTATAATTTCGGAATCAGGGGAGAACGCCGGTTGCCATAACGGTGTTCTTTCTTTTGCCTCGCGCGCATTGATGTATAATAGAGCAATGAATACGACCTCGCGAGGTCGTTTTTTTCGCCGGCAGGCTGATAGATCCGTAACCGGACAACGCCCATAGCCGTAGTAAGGGGTACGATGGAGCAGAACTTATGAAGAAGCAGAGGTCATGCACGTGATGAATATGACGCTCAAGGACGATACGGATACGGGATATAGGGTGGCGGAGCAGAGGGCGGCCGCTTACTTCGCAACGCTGCATGCGCAGGTGAAGAATCGCGGCTATGCGGCAGACTTGACCCAAGCGATCCGGCTCTGGGGACGAAGCCATGTCCGGCCTGCGTGGTTGTCCTTGTTCGCGAGGAAGCAGCAGCCGAGTCCCCACGATTATCGTCGCTATATCCAATGGCTGGAGCATAAGGGCAAGCTGGACGCCTACTTGAATCGCAGCATTGCCTACATCTATATGCGAGACCTCGGCCGGGCCGTCGATGCGACTGCTACGCAAGTCAGGGTGAAGCGCACGGCTGCCGCCGTAAAAGCGCTCTTGCTTCGCACCGCGAAGCAAGAAGGGGCGCAGGAAGGTCTGCAGGCATACTTGAGCTCGGCCGGACTGTATCGGTGGGCGCAAAAAGAAGGGGTAGAGTCGGCGGCGATCTGGGTGATCGATAAGCTGAAGAACGTCGCCGCGTACATCCCGGAAGGGATGCAGGCGGACCAGGCGCAGCGCAAGCTGATCAAGATCATCGGCGGCGTCGTCCTGCATGTCGCGGATGAGCTGGAGGACGGCCTGCCGCAGGCAGAGCGTGCCCGCAGGCTGGATCAGGCGATTCGGCTCGGTTATTCCTACGGGCTGACGTATCCGTTCATCGACGATCTGTTGGATTCAGAGGTGCTGACGGCGCAAGAGAAGGATCGCTATTCGCGCATGCTGCATAACGCGCTGATGACAGGGACCGTGCCTGCCTTGGGCGAATGGACCGGGCCGAATCGGAAATTGATCCAATTCATTCATGCGGAGCTGCGAGAAGCCTATGAGTATATCAAGAGCCATCAGCTGCCGGATACGCAGCGCGCATTCTTCGAGCATTCGAACCTGCTGTACCGCTCGCAGGAAGAAGACCGCGTCAAGGATCTCGACTACGCGCATTACACGAACGAAGAGTTGTATATCCCGATTATTCTGAAGTCGGCTGCCTCCCGGTTAATTGTCCGTTCCGTCATTGGCGCTCCCGCAGACGACGGCTTCGATGCCCGGACGTTCCATTACGGCATCTACAACCAATTGGCGGACGATTATGCGGACCTGTACGATGATCTGGCGAGCGGCGCGGTAACGCCCTACACCTACTATCTGCGGCACCGGGGGCAGCGGCCGGACCTGATCAATCCGTTCGAGCTGTACTGGACCGTCATTGCCCACCTGATCCGAGATGTCTACGCAGGCGATGCCACGGCCCGCGAGGTCATTCTAGACCGCGCCATCAACGGCCTGAGACGCAGCCGCGCCAAGCTCGGTGCCGCGAAGTACAAGCAGCTTATGAACCTATTCGCCTCCGGCATTCCGGCGTTCAATCGGCTCGTCCAACAGATGGTCCGCAAGGCGCATGACGTCGACTTCCTCGATAAGCTGCTGCGGGATCAGATGGTGAACGTCCTTCGCCAAGACCGTCAGGACCAGGCGGACTTCCATGGGATGGTCGCCGCGGTTCGCGATCGGATTAACCGCAGCCTGCCTCTCGTCAAGCATTGCGAGCTGCAGTCGGTGGAGGAGCCGTTGATCGATGCGGCCAATTACAGCCTCGCGGGAGACGGGAAGCGTCTGCGCCCGATTCTGACTTGGGCCATGGGCGTCAATGTATATGGACTGGATGAGTCGGCCGTCATTCCGTTGCTGAGGTCGCTTGAGTACATGCATACCGCATCCTTGATCTTCGATGACTTGCCGTCCCAGGACGATGCGCCTACCCGCAGAGGACGTCCGACTCTGCATGAAGCGCGCAGCGTCGCGACCGCGGAGCTGACCGGACTGCTCTTGATCCAGCGCGCCGTGCAGGAGCAGGCTTCCCTGGACCGGCGGAAGTTCGATCCGTCGGCCGTGCTGGCCCTGATCCATTACTCCTCCAGCAGGGCGGAGGACATGTGCATCGGGCAAGCGATGGATCTCGAAGCGAAGGGCAAGGCCTTAACGCTAGAGGAGTTGAATCGCATCTGCCACTACAAGACGGGCATCGGGTTCGAGGCTGCGCTCGTCATGCCCGCGATTCTCGCGCAAGCGGGCGAGCGGGAGATCGCGCAGTTGAAGCGTTACGCTTATCATGCTGGCATCGCGTTCCAGATCAAGGATGACCTGCTCGATCTGGAGGGAGACCGGCTCGTACTGGGGAAGCCCGTCGGCCAGGATGCCGAGAACAATACCTCGAACTTCGTCACCGTGCTGGGCCGCGACGGAGCGGCTCGCGCGATGTGGGAGCACTACTGCGATGCCATGGACGCCTTGGCGGAGATGCCGCGCAAGACAGCGTTCCTTAAGCACTTATTGCATTACATGATCCACCGGAATCGTTGAATGTGGGATGAAGAGACCGTCAGGCCAGCCTGACGGTCTCTTGCGTTACCTTGCCTTTCTCGCCTTGGTGCAGGTCAAGCAGTAGCTGCGGCCGTACGACTTGGCATAACGGACGATTCGTCGAATCGCCGACTTATCGTCCAGCTTCGTGAACGGGCATGGATCAGGGCGCGTGTTGACCTCCAGGACCCACGGCTTCAAGCTGCGGTCGACCGCGATATCGAGGCCGAGCTCGTGCATGGCAGGGTAAGATCGGCTGAACTCCGCCGATGTTAACTTGGCGAGCTGCTTCATCTTGCGCTGGATGCGGACCGAAGCGGTGCGGCCGGCAATCGGACTTAGCAGCGCATCAGCGGAGTAGATCGTGCCGCCCTGGCTGCCGTTGGACACGATCTTGCGCGGATGCGCGACGCGGCCGGCTATGCCGGTACAGATCCAGCGCTTGGCCGTGTTCCGTTGGATCATGACGCGGAAGTCGAAGGGGCATCCCACCCGGCGCAGCGCGGAGATGCCCCGCTGGATCAAGTAGCGCTCCACGCCGATGATGCGGCGGAGCGATCGATATAACGCCTGGAATGTCGGGCATGCACAGATGCGGGTACCGTTCTGATAGCGGTACCCGCTTTTTATTTTGTCGACGCGCATGACTCCGACGCCTAATGATCCGCGGTCGGGCTTCACGTAGACCATCCGATATCGCTCCAGCATGGCGTACAACGAGCGTCGGCTGAAGGTTCGGGTGGCCGGCACATGCCCGGCTAATTCCCTGTTTTGCTGCACGATGCGTGTTTTGGCCAGCTTGCTAACGATGACCTGTACGCGGTTTTTCCCCAATACGCCCACCTTCGTCCCCTGAATGGCATAGCTTCTCACCATCATACGCCGCATGCCGCGGAATCGAGTCGATATAACCGCCTATTTCCCTTCTGCTGTCAGAACGTTCTCGATCTTGCAGACATATCGTGTAGGACGACGATAATCGTTCGGGGGAGGCATGTCCGTGAACGTGGACTGGAAGGGCCAGATCGAGGGAATGATGCGGCGGTTTCCTTGGTATAAGCAACTGCTGCAGTCGGAAGCACGTCATGCGGATCAGGCGGCTGCGAACGAGCTTCATCGGCTCCCGCTGATCACTTCTTCTGTGCTAGAAGCGCATTATTACGCGGATCACAATCCGCTAGCCGAGCGCGCCGACCATTACGGCTACCGGACATCGGGCACGAGCTCGGGCCGCCGTAAGGCCATCTATTATTCGCAGCAGGATGAAGAAGCGTATCTTCGCATTAAGCAGGGCGTGTTCCATGCGATTCTGTCGCCGTACGGCTATCGAACCGCGATGGCGGATGTGGGGACCGGCCACGCGGAGGCCACGGCTGTCGCGGTATTCCGCAGCATGGGGATGGAGGTTCACTCGCTGTCGTACCGGCTGCCGGTGGAGCGGCACATCGAACAGCTGGCGCGCGTGAAGCCGGAAGTGTTCTACACGATGCCCTCCATTCTGGATCGGATTCTGCTGGCGGCAGACGACCCGGCAGCGTGGGGCATTCGGCATGTGGTGCTGGTAGGCGAGATGGCTTCGCCAAGCTGGATGGCCAGCGTGGCCGAGCGGCTCCGGATTGACGCTGAGCGCATCACGGACACGTACGGATCGATCGAAATCGGCACGATCGCTTATTACTCGCATGAGTATGGGCGGTATCTGTTCGCGGATGGCATCACGGCAGAAGGAGTCGAAGCGGAAGCGATCGGCGAGGAGCTCGAGCCGCTGCCGCCAGGCGAGCAGGTGCTGGTGCTGTCTTCGAGCGTGCGAGAGGCGTTCCCGGCCCTTCGTTACGTCACCTACGACGTCGTGCGGGATTTGCGGCCCATTCCGGCAGATTCCGGTGTCATGCGAATGAGCTTCGGCAGCATCGTGAAGCGGATCGGACCGGATCTTAAGCATGGGGAGAAAATCAGCATCTACGACATCGAAGAGGCGGTCTATCGCCATCTTCGCGACGCTGCTATTCGGGTTGAGGTGGCGGGTAACGCGCTGCGCGTGCGCGTCTACAGCCAGCAAGCGACGCCGGAGCTGCTCGGGCGCATTCGCCTCGAGCTGGAGAATCGCATCCCGGCGATCGGCACGATGATCCGAAGCGGCATGCTGGCGGGCATCGAGGTGATCGGCTGCGCCGTCGATGACGCGCTGGAGCAGGCAAGCCGCGGTGCGGTGAAGAACAAGCGAATCTATTATACGTAGAGGAAGGATGCCGGTGAGAATCGAGGGAGGGATAGCGGAGGCAATCGGCGGAACACCGCTCGTGCGGCTGCGGCAGCTGTTCCGGGAAGCGCCGTTCGAGGTGTACGGCAAGCTGGAATGGATGAATCCGGGGGGCAGCGCCAAGGATCGGCCTGCCCTCTACATGATTCGCAAGGCGATCGAACGCGGGCAGATTACGCAGGGCAGCGTGATCGTGGAGTCTAGCTCGGGCAACCTGGCCATCAGCTTGGCGCAGCTGTGCTGCTACCTGGGCCTTCGCTTCATCTGCGTGGTCGATCCGCGGACGACGGAGCAGCATCTGCGCATTATACGCAGCTTCGGCGGGGAGCTCGAGCTGGTGGTGCAGCCGGATGCGGAGACGGGGGAGTATTTGCCGGCGCGCATCCGGCGCGTGAAGGAGCTGCTGCAGCGGATTCCGCAGGCCTATTGGACGAATCAATACGGGAATCTCGACAATGCGCTGGCCCATCAGGAGACGACCATGGCGGAGATTGGGGAGAAGCTCGGCGCCATCGACTACTTGTTCTGCGGTGTCAGCTCCTGCGGCACGATCCGCGGCTGCATGGACTATGTCCGCAGCCGAGGGTGGGGGACGACGATTGTGGCGGTAGACGCGGAGGGCAGCATTCTTTTCGGCGGGGAGAAGGGGAAGCGGTTGTTTCCGGGGCTAGGAGCGGCGCGCGTGCCGGAGCTGTACCAGGAAACGATCGCCGATCTTGTTGCCCGCGTATCGGATGCGGATTGCGTGACCGGCTGCCGGGATCTCGTCCGCCATGAAGCGATATTGGCAGGCGCATCGTCTGGGGGCGTCATCGCGGCGATCCGGCAGATTAGCGGGCGCATTCCGGCCGGCGCGGTATGCGCGGCCATCCTGCCGGATCGCGGCGAACGCTACTTGGACACGGTGTATAACGACGAGTGGGTGCGGCAGGAGCTGGGCTTCGAGCCGGTATCGCTCGGCAGCAGGAGGCGGCAGGATGATCTACTTGCATGACGGACATATTCGCGAGCTCGGCGTGGACTGGCAGCAGCTAGCCGGAATCGTCGAGGACGTCGTACGAACGCGGGATGCGGGGGAATGCGTCAGCCCGCTGAAGACGTATCTGCGGTTCGGCGACCGCGCCAATCGTATCATTGCGATGCCGACATACGTTGGGGGAGCGACCGAGATTGCCGGCCTGAAGTGGATCGCGAGCTTCCCGGCGAATATTCGGCATGGCCTGCCCAGGGCGCATAATGTCATTATGCTGAATGATGCCGCGACCGGGAAGCCGATGGCTATGCTGCAGAGCGGCTTATTGAACGGGCTGCGGACCGCGTCAGTCAGCGGGATCATGCTGCGTGCCTATATGGAGGCGAGGCGGACGACGGAGCTGCGGCTCGGGATTATCGGCTGGGGGCCGATCGGCCGCCGGCATCTTGAGATGTGCGCGAGCCTGTTCGGCGGCAAGCTGAAGCGGGTCGTGCTATACGACCTGCAAGGGATCGATCCGGACAGCGTGCCGGAGCGGCTGCGCGCGATAACGGAGATCGCCGACGATTGGCGGGCGCTGTATCGGCGCTCCAACGTTATCGCGACCTGTACGGCTGCCACGGAGCGATACATCGATGAAGCGCCGCCTGTCGGTGCGCTGCTGCTGAACGTTTCGCTGCGCGATTACGAGCCGGCGTGCGTCGCGAAGCTCGAGGCGGTCGTGGTCGACGACTGGCAGGAGGTGTGCCGCGAGAACACCGACATCGAGCGGTTGCATCAGCGGTATGGGCTACGGGAGACGGATGTCCGTACGCTGGCGGACGTCGTCTGCCGGGGCGGATTAGCGGGGTATGCTGCGGATGCGCCGATCTTTTTCAACCCGATGGGGCTGGGCGTGTTCGATATCGCCATCGCGGCCCACTACTGGCGGCAGGCAGTGGAGCAGGGCAAAGGGATCGAGCTCCCGGATGAGTAGCGCGAGGGCGATCCCACCGAACGAGGTCGAAAAACCGCCTTCGTTCGGCTCAGTCGCGGCGATCCCGCTGAACGAGCGCGAAAAACCGCCTTCGATCGGCCCAGCCGGGGCGATCCCGCCGAACGAATGCGGAAAACCGCCTTCGTTCGGCTCAGCCGCGGCGATCCCGCCGAACGAGGTCGAAAAACCGCCTTCGTTCGGCCCAGCCGTGGCGATCCGGCCGAACGAGAGCGAAAAACCGCCTTCGTTCGGCCCAACTGGGGCGATCTCGCCGAACGAGGTCGAAAAACCGCCTTCGTTCGGCCGAGCCGGGGCGATCTCGCCGAACGAATGCGAAAAACCGCCTTCGTTCGGCCCAGCCGTGGCGATCCCGCCGAACGAGCGCGGAAAACCGCCCTCGTTCGGCCGAGCCGGGGCGATCCCGCCGAACGAATGCGAAAAACCGCCTTCAATCGGCCCAGCCGCGGCGATCCCGCCGTACGAATGCGAAATACCGCGTTCGTTCGGCTCAGCCGGGGCGATCCCGCTGAACGAGAGCGAAAAACCGCCTTCGTTCGGCCCAACTGGGGCGATCTCGCCGAACGAGGTCGAAAAACCGCCTTCGTTCGGCTCGACAGGTTAACTGGATAGCAAAATTGCTATCCAACCGCAGCAACGATGCGCCAGGGGCCTGCGTGAATAGCAATAATGCACTCCAATCGCCCGAACAGTCAGTCGCGAGGCTAAATGGATAGCAAATATGCTATTCACTCGCGTGAATTGGGCGCCAAGGGGCGATGTGAATAGCAAAAATGCGCTCCAATCGCCGAAAAGGGGGCCGTGAGGCTGAACGGATAGCAAAAATGCACTCCAATCGCCCCAACAGTCAGCCACGAGGCTGCACAGATAGCAAAAATGCTCTCCAACCGCCACAATCAAGCGCCAGAGCCAGCGTGGATGTCAATTCGCGAATCTTCCGGACATCCCCGGCATAGGATTGCTATAGGTAGCAACAGTAACCCTACGGTAAGGGGGCATATCATATGGACGGGATCCTCAACCTGGCGAACCTGTTCGGTCGGAAGCCGATTCCGATTGGAAGCGCTGACAGAGCCATGCTCGGGAGCATCTATCAACGTGCCGACGGCAGCCCCTGCAGGTTCATGCATTGGCAGATCACCTTGATCTGGTACGAGAGCCGGGAGCGAAGCGGCTGGATGGTCGATGTGTACCCGATCGCGGAGGGCAAGGCATTCTGGCAGGTCGCGCCAGTCTTCCACACCTTGTATCCTGCGACGTTCGAGCAGGCGTGGAGGCTGTCCGAGCTGCTGCGCGCGAAGTCCGAAGCGGACCAGCTGACGCAGCAATATGTAAGCCCTTACTGGGACAATTGGGAGTTGATCTAAATATGAATCTGAGCGACGAGCGGGAGGACTGCATATGCTTCATCTAGTCGTGTGCATCAAGCAAGTCCCGGACAGCCGGGAGATCCGGATCGATCCGGTCAACAATACGCTCATCCGCCAAGGGGTGCCGAGCATCGTGAACTTCTATGACCTGCACGGTCTTGAGGCGGCGCTGCGCATCAAGGACGAGCATGGCGCGCGGGTAACGGTCGTGACGATGGGGCCGCCGCCTGCGGAGAAGGCGCTCAAGGAATGCATCTCGCTCGGCGCCGATGAGGCCGTGCTGGTGACGGACCGGAAGTTCGCGGGCGCGGATACGCTGGCCACCTCCTATGTACTGGCGAGCACGATCGGCAAGGTCGAGGAGCAGTGGGGCAAGGTGGACATGGTGTTCTGCGGCAAGCAGACGCTGGACGGCGATACCGGCCAAGTCGGCCCAGGCATCGCGTGCAGGCTGGACCTGGAGCAGCTTACATACGTGGGGAAAATGGTCCGCGTGAACCCCGAGAGTCGGCGCGTGACGGTGCAGCGATACCTGGAGGACGGCATCGAGGTGGTGGAATCCTCCATGCCGGTGCTGATTACGGCCTTGAAGGAGCTGAACAAGGTACGAAGGGCATCGCTGCCGGGGATGATCAAGGCCGCGCGTTACAAGCCGATCGTGTGGACGACGGCGGACTTCCCGGAGCTGGAGGCGGCCAAGATCGGCCTGAAGGGATCGCCGACGATCGTCAGCAAGACCTGGGTTCCCGAGGTGAGGAAGATTCAGGGCGAACTGCTGCAAGGCGCAGAGCCGCAAGAGATCGCGGGCGAGCTGGTCGAGAAGCTGTGGAGCGGCGAGCTCCCGAAGCGGCTCGGCTGGGCCTAAGCCCTAACGAAGGAGGGGGAGAATCGTGTCAGCGAAGCAGGAAGCGGAAGAAATGCCGGACTGGTCGGACTACCGGGGCGTGATGGTGTTCATCGAACAACGGGGAGGGACGGCCAAGCCCGTATCCTGGCAGCTGTTGGGGGAAGGCAGGCGGCTCGCGGATAAGCTGGATGTCAGGCTGATCGCGCTTGTCATGGGGCATGGCGTCGAACGGCTGGCGCAGGAAGCCGTCTATTACGGCGCGGATCAGGTCTATCTATGCGACGCGCCGGAGCTGGCGAATTATCGCACGCGGCCTTACAGCCGGATCGCCATGCGCGTCATTCAGGAGGCGAAGCCGGAGATCTGCCTGTTCGGCGCGACGGGGACGGGACGGGATCTGGCCGGCGCGATCGCGACCCATCTGCCGACCGGCCTGACGGCGGATACGACGGAGCTGGACGTGGAGCCGCCGCCGTCGCGCCTCCTGTTGGCCAGCCGGCCGGCTTTTTCCGAGAAGATGATGGCGACCATCCTGTGCAAGCAGTACCGCCCGCAGATGGCCACGGCGCGCGCCGGCGTCTTCCAGGCGCTCCCCAGGGACGAGTCGCGCGAAGGGCAGATCACTCCGATCGACAACCTGATGCGCGAGGAGGAGATCGCGACGCAGGTGCTCGATTTCATCCAAGAGCATGCGCACGTCAATCTGGAGGAAGCGGAGATTATCGTGGCAGGCGGCCGCGGGCTGGGCGGGCCGGAGCCTTTTCGCCTGCTGCAGGAATTGGCGGATGCGCTGGGAGGCGTCGTCGGCGCCTCGCGGGCGGCCGTGGATGCGGGCTGGATCAAGCATGAGCACCAGATCGGGCAGACCGGCTGCACGGTGCGGCCGAAGCTGTACATCGCCGTCGGGATATCGGGCGCCGTTCAGCATATGGTCGGCATGTCGAACTCGGAGACGATCGTGGCGATCAACCGCGACCCGGAGGCGCCGATTTTCCAATCGTCGCATTACCGGATCGTAGGGGATCTGTTCCGGATCGTTCCTGCCATAACAGAAGAAGTGAAGAGGCGGCGAGCCGCGGGAGGTGATTGAAGCCATGAGTGAAAAATTCGACGCGGTAGTCGTAGGTGCCGGACCTGCCGGCGCAGCGGCCGCGCTGACGATGGCGCGCGCAGGTCTCTCCGTGGTGCTGCTCGAGCGAGGCGAGTTCCCCGGGGCGAAAAATATTTTCGGCGGCGTGCTGTATCGGAAAATGCTGGAGGACATCGTACCCGAGTTCTGGCAGGAGAAAGGCTTCCCGATGGAGCGGCAGATCATCGAGCAGCGCATCTGGATGATGGGCAAGGACTCCGTGGTCACGTTCGGGCATCGGAACGAGGCGTATAAGGAGCCGTTCAACTGCTTCACGGGCCTCCGAGTCAAGTTCGATCAATGGTTCGCGGATAAGGCCGTGCAGGCCGGGGCGATCCCGGTCTACCAGACCGTGGCGACGGAGCTGATCAAGGAAGGCGACCGCGTGGTCGGCGTCCGGACCGATCGGGATGAAGGCGATCTCTATGCCGACGTGGTGGTCATCGCGGACGGCGTCAATTCCTTGCTCGGCAAAGCGCTGGGCATTCACAAGGAATGGCGGCCCGACGAAGTGTCGCTCGCGGTCAAGGAAGTGATCGCGCTGCCGAAGGAGAAGATCGAGGACCGGTTCAACGTGGAGGGCAATGAAGGCGTCACGATCGAATTCATGGGCGAGACGTCGCTCGGCATGGCCGGGATGGGCTTCCTCTACACGAACAAGGAGACGATCTCGCTCGGCATCGGGGTGATGGTTAACCACCTAAGAGATAAGCGGGTGAAACCTTACGCGCTGTTAGAGTCTGCCAAGCAGCACCCGATGATCCGCAAGCTGATCCAGGGCGGCGAGGTGCTCGAATATTCGGGCCATCTCATTCCGGAGGGCGGGTACCGTTCCATGCCGCCGCTGTCGGGGGACGGCTGGTGCGTGATCGGCGACGCGGCGCAGCTGGTGAACTTCGTGCACAGGGAGGGCACCAACCTCGCGATGACCTCGGGCAGACTCGCCGGCGAAGCGATTATCGAGGCGAAGCAGCAAGGAGACTACACGCGGCAGTCGCTGCAGGCATACGATAATAAGATCAAGAGCTCCTTCATCGAGAAGGATCTGAAGAAGTACAAAGGGATGCACAGCCTGCTGAACGAGCATGACCCGGAGCTGCTGTTCGATAAGCTGCCGCATGCGCTTAACGAAGCGGCCTACAACATGTTCCTGGTCGACGGCGCGACGAAGAAGGAGAAGCAGCAGCTTGCGGTCCGACTGATCAAGGAGGCTGCGGGAGGCTCGATGAGCCTGCTGAAGCTAGGCTACAAGAGCTGGAGGGCGATGAACGGATGAGCGAATCGATTACGGACAGATTGTTTACCATCCGGTTTAAGTGCGACGACGTGTCCCATCTCGTCATTAAGGAGCATGACGGCTGTCTGCAATGCGAGACCAAGGACTGCACGTATTTCTGTCCTGCGGACGTCTACGAATGGGAGCCGGGGCAGTCGATCACGACGGTCGCTTACGAGAATTGCATCGAATGCGGCACTTGCCGCATTGCCTGCCCGTACGACAATATCGGGTGGGTGTATCCGAAGGGCGGCTATGGCATTACGTATAAGCTGGGCTGACAAGGAAGAACCTTGCCGGTCCAGATCCCGCACGAGCCCCGGCCGATGAAGGCCGGGGCTCTCTGGGTGCTGTCACATGATAACGAACACTAATTCTGGTATAATCACGACAGGTATTACGCGACACAACATGACCATCTGGAGGGAATCGATTGCATACACACGAGTTCGGAATTCCGCTGAAGGGCTTTGCGGAGTTCAGCAGGAAGGTAGCAGCGGAAGGCGCGGTGCTGCTGAAGAACGAAGGACAAGCTTTGCCGCTCAAGTCCGGGGAGAACGTCGCGATTTTTGGCAGATGCCAGGTGAACTATTATCGCAGCGGCACGGGATCCGGCGGCAGCGTGAACGTGACCTATACGACGAATCTGTTGGACGGCCTGCGCGCGAAGGCGAACATCGCCGTCAACGAGGAATTGGCGTCCGCGTACGAACGGTGGATCGAGGACAATCCGTTCGATAACGGCGGCGGCGGCTGGGCGGCCGAGCCTTGGCATCAGAAGGAAATGCCGCTGACCGAGGAACTGGTGTCGGCTGCGCGGGCCAAGTCGGGCAAGGCGATCGTCGTCATCGGACGCACCGCCGGCGAAGACCAGGACAACGCGAACGAGCCGGGCAGCTATCAACTGACGGCGGACGAAAAGGCGATGCTGAAGCAAGTGACGGCGCAATTCGAGCAGACGATCGTCGTGCTGAACGTGTCCAACATCATCGACATGAGTTGGATGTACGATGAGGGTCATGCCCATCCGATTCCGTGCGTCGTCTATGCTTGGCAGGGCGGCATGGAGGGCGGCAACGCGATCGCGGACGTGCTCGTCGGCGACGTGACGCCGAGCGGCAAGTTGACCGATACGATCGCCTACGCGATCGAAGATTATCCGTCGACAAGCAATTACGGCGATGAGTTCACGAATGTGTACCAAGAAGATATCTATGTCGGCTATCGCTACTTCGAGACGTTCTGCCCGGAGAAGGTGCAGTACGAATTCGGCTTCGGCCTGTCGTATACCGACTTCCGAATCGAGCCGGAGGAAGCGAAGGTCATCGCGGCAGACGGCGTGCAGACGATCGTCGTCCACGCGACAGTCACGAACATCGGCGAGGCGTATGCCGGTCAAGAGGTCGTGCAGGTGTACTACGAAGCGCCGCAGGGACTGCTGGGCCAGCCGGCCCGGGCCTTGGCGGCATTCGGGAAGACGAAGCTGCTGCAGCCGGGCGAATCGCAGCGCATCAGCGTGAGCTTCCCGGTTCAAGCGATGGCTTCCTACGACGATGCGGGCGTGACCGGGCATGCGAGCGCCTATGTGCTTGAAGCCGGAACGTACAAGCTCCATGCAGGGAGCAGCGTCAAGAAGCTGGCTCCGATCGGGCTGGACGGCAAGGACGGCTACGTCGTCGAAGCGCTGCAAGTCGTGAAGCAATTGACGGAAGCATTGGCTCCGATCACGAGCTTCACGCGAATGAAGCCGGGTGCGCGCAAGCCGGACGGCACGTATGAACTGACCTATGAAGAAGTGCCGCAGCGGAAGATATCGCTCGGCGATCGGATCTTGAGCAATCTCCCCAAGACGCTGGAGCAGACCGGCAACCGCGGCTACACCTTGCGTGACGTCCACGCCGGCAAAGTGAGCTTGGAGACGTTCATCGCGCAGCTGAGCGACGAGGATCTCGCCGCGATCGTGCGGGGCGAGGGCATGGTCAGCCCGCTCGTCACGCCGGGTACGGCATCGGCGTTCGGCGGCGTGACGGACAGCCTGTTCAAGCTCGGCATTCCGATCGGCTGCACGGCCGACGGCCCGTCCGGCATCCGGATGGACAGCGGCCACAAGGCGACGCAGGTGCCGATCGGCACGCTGCTGGCCGCGACGTGGAACGTGGCGCTGGTCGAGGAGCTCTACGTGCTGGAGGGCCAGGAGCTGATCAGCAATCAGATCGATACGCTGCTCGGGCCCGGCATGAACCTCCGCCGCAGTCCGCTTAACGGCCGCAACTTCGAGTACTTCTCGGAGGATCCGTTTGTGACAGGGATTTTCGGCGCAGCCTGCGTCAAGGGAATCATGCGAGGCGGCTCGAACGCCACGCTCAAGCACTTCGCCTGCAACAACCAGGAGAAGTACCGCACGAAGGTCGACGCGGTCGTCTCCGAACGCGCGCTTCGCGAGATCTATCTGCGAGGCTTCGAGATGGCGGTGAAGGACGGCGGCGCGAACTCCATCATGACCGCATACAACCCGATCAACGGGCATTGGTCGGCGTCCAACTACGACTTGAATACGACGATCCTGCGCGGGGAGTGGGGCTTCAAGGGCATCGTGATGACGGACTGGTGGGCGAGCATGAACGATGCGATCGAGGGCGGTCCTTCGGACAAAAGGTCGACGAACGCCATGATCCGCGCACAGAACGATCTGTACATGGTCGTGCCGAACTACGGCGCGGAGATTAACGCATCGGACGATAACACGATCGCTTCTCTCGCGAACGGATCGCTCACACGCGGCGAGCTGCAGCGGAGCGCCATGAACATCTGCGAATTCCTGATGCATGCGCCGGTATTCTCGCGCGAGCAGCGGATCGAGGAGACCGTCAACCGGTTCGCGGCGAAGCCGGTGGGATCGGCAGCGGGGGCAGAGGTGCAAGCCTTATCCGCCAATGCGCAGGTGAAGCCGTCGACAGATGGAGCGGTCTATATGCAAGTGGATCAGGCCGGCGAATACCGGATCATCGTCCAGATCATGTCGCCGGAGACGAACGTGGCGCAGAGCGCCTGCAACGTGACGCTGAACGGCCAGCAGATGACGACGATTCAGACCAACGGCACGGAAGGCAAGTGGATCAAGCAGCGGCTGGTGAAGGTCGAGCTGGAAGCCGGATTGTACGAGCTGAAGCTGGAATACGTCAAGCCGGGCCTGCAGATCGATTGGATCGAATTCAAGCAGGTGTAGTAGTGCGGTTTCGTGTGTGAACCCGACCCGGCCCTTGTGGCCGGGTTTTTGCTGTCCGTCTAGCGCGCCTGCTGTAGTGCGGATTAGCCGAATTGCGAGCGTAGACGGAGCCCATTCCTCGTTGTAGGTTGGATTCGCCGAACTGGAGTACGCTTTTCGGATCACCGGAGTATAGAGTGCCTCTCTAAGTCGACCAATCAACACTAGAGCAGCACTGAAGATACAGAAGGCCTCTGTAAGCAGGCTAATCCGACTTACAGCCGCACCCTTCACCATTCGTTGTTCATCACATTAGTCAGCGGGATCATGGAAGAAACATTCGATATGTATCTGAGATTGGTGTAGAGGCCAGAGCATTTGATAGCGAAAGAGTAATGATGATGAATAGTACACGCCTAAGACACCTTGACAGGTGTCTTTTGTGCGCCGACATGTTGTGGAAGTCGCATGCGCATGAAGATAGTTGCCTTTCAGGCACTTAAATTGCTCGCATTAAGCGCTGTGGAGCGAATAAGTGCCTTTCGGGCAACTAAATGTTGCGAAATGGAGCAATGGGAGGCATGCGCACCGATTTAGTTGCTCGAAAAGCATCTACTGCCCCTTAAGTGCTGTGTTCCGTGTTATTAAGTGTTCCGGAAGCAACTAATCTTCCGAAGCTCGTGGAAGAGTGGCGTTTCGGTAGAATTCTCTATTTGGAGCAGGTCATACACGGGAATCTGAATCAATGCAACTTCATCATGAAGGAGTTTCGCAATGCCGCACGCGAAATGAGGTTGAAAGAATCATATAAGCCTGAAGAGTCTGCTAAGCAGGATAATAATCACAGTTAATGATTGGTTATATCAATCTTTTCAATAGCCTATTAGACTTTGATAAGTTCTGTTTATCTAAGCATAATTTGAATAGTTCGGCCGTTAAAATCTGTGGATTAATGGCTTGTGCAAGTATGAGGAAGCGAATCCAGATCAGGTGATCAGAGAGATTTTCGACAGAGATGCCGCGTTTTTTGGAGATGTAGGATCGAAGTTGCGCGGATATCTTTACAGCATGGATAGGATTCTTATTTGATTGATTCAGAGATTCGATTATAGGCTGCGGTTCGCTGCTTAGTAGGACATGACTTGGGTTTTCGCGGTAGACTGCAACCTTGATAGGAATCATGCGATTGTTTACGATTCGTCGGGGAACTGCATTTTCGTTTGTAAGCTTCTGTCGCCTGCCTTTTCTAGTGCATTTGACTTGAACAGTGAATTGATCGTAGGAGTCGGTAACGAGATGTTGCTTGTTTGGCAGATACACTTTGGTAAACTCGATTAACTTCTTGTTCCACGCGTACACGGTATTGGGATGAAGTTTAATGATACTAGCTATCTGTTTTAAAGGGAGTCTATCTACTATCACGAGTTTGATAAATAAAGGCCATTTATGGACATACCTGCTTCTATGAAACAGGGTGTTCGTTAAGTCGCTGAATATACGTTTACATTGTCGACAACAGTACCGACGCCACTTAGTCCCTTTGACAAAGCCATACTGTACGTAGTTCGATACTGACCTTCCGGTTTGTTGAAGGCAATGGGGACAGAATACGCCATTGATGAAGCGTTCCTTCCGAATTGTTATGTGGTCGATGTCCAGAAGCAGGTTGATTTCAGTAAGTAGTTCCTGAATCATTTCTTCTGTGCTTTTAACTTCGTTATCTTTCTTTTCCTCACAATGCAGTTGTTCCATAGCCCCCGCCCCCTCCTCCAGATAAGTACCCATATGGGATAGTATACCGGAACATTCGTTCCCGTACAATGACCTCAATCATTAATTGTTATTATCTTGATAACATCTCGGACCCGAGATTGCCAATCTGTGTTTCTGTCGTCTACGCTTACTAGCAAACGACGAGGAAACTCGAGATTTGGAGGAGTTTGAGAATGAAATGTCCATCGATTTACAATTTTTATCGCGTGTATTTTGGGATTCCGAGCTCTGGAAAACTTCAATTTGCATTAGCGATCAAGGATGCCCAAAAACAGTTAGGTGAAATGTTCACTGGATTAAGTTTTGAATGTTGTAAGCCGTATTGGACGCATCCATATGCGAGACAACTAACCAAGACGTTTTTGAATAATTTTATTAATTTGGCAGGTCACCACTATCAGCACCCATTTGAATCGCTGTCGTATCATCATAATAATGTCCTAATGGCTAAGGAGATGCTGGGAACAAAGGTGTCGTTGGAGATACCATTTGCCTATGCATATGAACCAGAGCATTGCAGGATTATCTTTTTCGAATACGGCAAACTGGATGCTGTTCATCAATGGCAATCTGTATTTCGATCGCTATTGACTTTTAAACTGACAAATGAAATGCCTGTCTATGATCAGGTTGTGTACTGGGACTTGCTTAAGGGCAGTACGAGAACGATAGTCGATCGAGATGTTACCGAAGCGCCAGTGGAGATGGTTAAAGCAGCGGCTAGACGATATATCCAGCTGCGTGGAAGAATTTAAAAGCAGCTGCTGTCCTATCAACAGTCGCGTCCCGCAAGACAGCTTGGTACAATAATAGCTAGAATCGCAAGGAGGGACGAATCGTGGATCCGATCCTATCACCGGCAGGCCTGCGGGCGGTGCCGGAACTAAGCTATCTAACCGCAACGAATGTTGCGCGTTACCGCGCCATCATGAAGTTCATCTATATGGAGTATCAGCGCTTGAAATATTGGCTGCGGCCCGAGGAAATATTCGAAGGCGTACAAGCCTGGGACGTCCTTGAAGGATACACGTTGGAACTCTGTCTGTCGGATCTGGAAAGCCTGAAGAACTGGGGCAACCTGGCGTCGCGGCATGACGGCGGGCGGGCGCTTTCACTAGAAGAATATATGCGCAAGAAGAGTCAGTACTTGCTGACGCCCTACTCGATCGAGATTGAACGGATGTTGGAAGCGCTCGAGAAGGTGAAAGGGTACGGCGGTTCGCTGGAGACTACGTACTTTGACACCATTGCGGCGTGCGTGCACGAGATTCGGGAGAAGGCGGATACGCTCGGACCGGGCGAAGCGCTTCAGAACTGGGAGAAGCTCTACAGCGCCTTCAAGACGATGCATGACAACGCTGCGGATTTCATCGCGAGCATTCATTCCATACAAGCAGAAGAGATGATGGCGACCGAGGGCTTCCTGCAATTGAAGGATAATCTGGTCAATTACCTGCAGCACTTCGTCAAAAGCCTTCAGCGGAGCGCCTACCGAATCGAAGGGCAGCTGCATCGGATCGGGGACGGTTTGAGGGATCTGTATCTGGACAATGTGCTGGAGGACGAGCTCAGGAAGCCGCGGCTGGAGGAAGGCAAGTCGGCAGAGGAGCTTGCGCTTGAATTCCGTCAAGGCTGGCACAATCTGAGACGGTGGTTCATTGGCGATGAAGCGGAGCTCAGCGAGCTCACGCTGCTCGAGAAAGCGACGAAAGAAGCGATAGCCAAAGTCGTGCGCAGCGCGGTACGTCTCCAAGAGCGCAGGCGCGGCGGCGTCAGCAGGCGCAATGACCTCGAGAGTCTTGGGCGGCGATTCGCCGAGCTGGACAGTCTGGATGAAGCGCATCGGCTTGCGGCATACGTGTTCGGGCTGTTTCCTTCGCGGCACCTGCAAGGACAGGATGCGCGAGAGACGGAGCGGGCCGATGCCTCGACGTGGGAGGAGCCGCCGAACGTCAGGCTCATCCGTACGCGCAGCCGGAAGAGGTCCGCTCGCACCGCCTCCGAGCCGATGCGGACCCATGCGGCCAAGCGGGAGGCCTATCGGGAGCTGGTCGAAGCGCAGCTTGCGGAAGAACGTGCTTTTATCGAAATGATGCAGGGCTACGGAGAGGTTGCGGTCGCCGAGCTTCCGGTGTTGAAAAGCAAGGAGCGTATGCGCTTATTGCAATGGATCGGACGGTGCACGGCGACGGGATCGCGGTCATTCGTCACGGCCGACGGACATCGCATCGCAGTCAAGCTTCCAGAGCATGAGGAGGAAGCGGTGCTTCGCAGTCAGGACGGCGAGCTGGCGATGTTGAACTACACGATCGAAGTGACGGGAGGCGGCGCGGCGGATGGCTAGAGGCGGGACGACTTCATACGCGATCAGGCGGATGCGTGCGAATAAGAAGGCGGATGCCGAGCAATGGAATGAACGCCGGCGCGCGTGCGCGCATGCGCTGCTGAACCGGCCCTGGATTACGAAGGACAGCGATGCCGAGCTCTTCTACTGGATCAAGGATCAGTATACGGAGCTTAGGGACTGGTTCGCGGAATACACCGGCTTCCTTCTCATTCTGACGCGCACGATGGCCAAGCTGGATAAATCGCCGTTGATCGCGGAGCCGTGGATGGGCTTCGCCGATTTTCGCGATCCGCGGGACTATGCACTCTTCACCTATTCCTTGTGGTTCCTGGAATCGAAGACCGAGCTTGATCAATTCGTCTTGACAGATATCGTCGAGCAGGTCAGCGAGCAGTTAAGGGCGACGGGCTTAGCACTGGATTGGGAGAATTATCAGCATCGGCTGTCCATGGTACGCGCGCTCAAGAAGCTGCGGCAGCTCGGCGTGCTCGTCCATATTGATGGGGAAGAGTCGGACTGGGCGCATAACGCGGAGAAGAACGTGCTCTATGAGTGCGCGCCGGCGGCAAGGTATGTGCTGCGGCATTTCCCAAGGGAATTGAAGCAATACGAGCGACTGGACGACTGCAATGAACAGGTGGTCTATTCGGAGACGGCAGAAGGCGAACTGCGCAAGCGGCGGCATCGCGTGTACCGCAGGTTGCTGCTCGAGCCTGCCGTGGCGGATCTGGAATGGCAGCGGGACGATCTCTACTATGTCGTCACGCAGCGCAGGGCGATCATGGATAACATGCAGTTCATGTTCGGCATGGAAGGGAGCCGTTATCGAGAGGGCTTGTTCTTCTTCTATCCGGAGCTAAGCGGGGAATGCGGCTTGTTCCCGACGGCGGCAGGCGTGTCCGATCTTGTGCTGCTGTTCGCCGGCGAGCTGCGAAGACGATTGGATTCACGAGACTGGTACGTATCCGAACAAGGGACGGTCGAGCTGACGCGAACGGATGTGGAGGCCCTATTGTACGGGCTGAAGCAGCGATTCGGCGAGTACTGGAGCAAGGAGCATCGGGAGATGGGGCTCAGCGAGCTTGCGGACACGATGACGGCGCATATGGTCGAGTGGAAGCTGGGGCATTGGCTGGATATCGGCGAGGGCAGAGAACGCTTCGCTGTGTCGGCAGTCGTCTCGCGGTGGAACGCGGACTATTCGCTCGATGAAGAGGAGGCGGGGACGGCATGAATGGAGATCGATTGGAAGAAGCGGAGCAGCAGCGGCGTAACCGCTGGCAAATGAATCGGGCGGGTATACTGAACTTCTGGTTCTATGAAGAGGAAGAATTCACGCTCGAGGACGGCAGGCTCGTACTGCGCGGCACGAACGGCGCCGGCAAGTCGGTCACGATGCAGAGCTTCGTGCCGCTCGTGCTTGACGGCGATAAGCGGCCGCATCGGCTGGACCCGTTCGGCTCGAAGGATCGCAAGATCGAGTATTACCTGCTCGGGGACAAGGAAGAGCATACGGACCGCACTGGCTACTTGTGGCTGGAATTCGTGCACCCGGGCAAGAACGTCTATAAGACGATAGGAATCGGCCTCCGGGCACGCCGCGGCGTAACGCAGGTTGGCTTCTGGGGCTTCGTACTGGAGGACGGCAGACGGATCAATCATGACTTCTGGCTCTATGACCGGATGATGGAACTGGAGGGTCAAGGGAAGTATCCGCTTGACCGCAAGTCGCTGGAAGAGAGGATCGGCGCAGGCGGTCAGGTCGTGCAAGAGCAGCGGGCATACCGCGATCTCGTCAACCGATCGCTGTTCGGCTACCACGACAAGGAAGCCTACGTGGACTTGCTGCAGCTGCTCGTCCAGCTAAGAAGCCCGAAGCTCTCCAAGGATGTGAAGCCCACGGCGATCTACGAGATTCTGATTCAAGCGTTGCCGCCGCTGCAGGAGGAGGAGCTTCGGCCGCTGTCCGAAGTGATGGAGGACATGGACCAGCTCGCCGACCGATTGGACGAGCTGAAGCTGCATCAAGCCGAGCTGGAGAAGCTGAACCGCAGCTATGAACAATATAATCGGTATTTGCTGTATCAGAGCGGCGACCAGCTGCTAGCCGCACATGGCGATCAAGAGATGGTCCAGCGGCAGCAGACTGCGTTATCGAAGGAACTGCAGGGTGCGCTGCAGGAGAAGGCGTCTGCGGAAGAGCAGCAGGCATCCGTTCGGGAGCAGCTGGTCGCTGCCGAGACCGAGCTGGAACTGCTGGGCCGAAGCGAAGCGATGGAGAAACAGCAGGAGCTTGAGCAGGCTGAACAGGTGCTGCGGGATACGGAGCAGTACGCGGTTCAGGCCCAGAAGCGCTTGACGGCCGCGCTTCGCAATCGCGAGGCCGCAGAGCTGGCAGCCGAGAAGGCGCGCAAGCTGCAGACAGAGCTGAGCGATGCGCAGCGGGAAGGGCTTGCCGAGCTGGAGGCGCTTGCAGGGGATATGGAGTTCGAGCACCACGGGGTGTATGCGAGATACTGGAGCCCGGAGCCGCCGGAAGACATGCAATTCCTCGCGGCATGGCGCAAGGATGCCGAAGCGCATCGCCATGCGATCGGCGAGGCCATGAAGCTGGCCGAGCAGGAGCGGGATGCAGGCCTGATGGTTGCCGAGTACGACAAGCAGCTCGGCGCTATGCGGGCGGACCGCGATCAAGCCGAGCAGGCGATGCGAGCATCGGAGACGGCGTCAGAGACGGCGCTTCGCGCGTGGAAGGACCGCTTGCTCGAGTGGAAGCAATCGCTGCAGTTGCTGCGATTGTGCGAGACGGCCGTGCAGGCGATGTTCGCCGCGAGCGGCGAGCTGTCGTACGAGCAGCAGGGCGTCGATGCGGTTATGCTGCCTGCCCGCCAAGAGGCTGAGCAGCAGAAGCAGGCCATGATCATGGCGAAGCTGGAGCGGGAGCAGGAGCTGAGGCAGCTCGAGACGGAGCTTGCCGGGCTGGCGGCGGAGAAGCGAGCCTGGGAAGAGACCCGCGAGCCTGAGCCGGCGCGCAGCGACGCGCGGTCGTTGACACGCAGCAGGTATGGCAAGGGGCAGGGCGCGCCGCTGTATGAAGCGTGCGAATTCTTGCCGCACATCGGCGCGGAGCAGCAGGCGAGCATCGAGCATGCGCTCTTGGCGAGCGGTCTGCTCGATGCGTGGATTCGACCGGATGGCCAGATCGGGACTGTTGATCCGCAGGACGAGGAAGTCTGGATCGCTGCGCAGCCGCTCGAGTGGGGATATACGCTGGCGGACGTGCTGCGGCCGCTTCCGTCTGCCGACTCGGGACTGTCGGAGCGGCAAGTGGAGGCAGCGCTGCGATCTTTTGCCTGGGGAGAAGGCTTCGATCCTGCTTCGTTCGCGATGGATCAGACGACGATCGTCGTAGGCCGCGATTATTATCAGTTCGGCGCCGTCATCGGGAAAGTCGACGGTGCTGCCCATAAGGCGCAATATATCGGCAAGGAGGCCCGGAAGCGATTCAAGCTGTCCGAGATTGCGCGTCTGCGACAGGAGATGGAGAGATGCGAGGCGGACATCGAATCGAAGCGACTAAGCATCCGCGAGACGGAAGCAACCGCCGCGGCCTTGCAAGATGAGCTTGCCGGCTTCCCGATCCATGATGACACGCATGAGACGCTTCGTGCGGCATGGAGTAGCCAATATGAGCGTACGACTCGCTTCCGTGTGCTGCTGGAACAGGAGAACAAGATGGCGGACCAGCTTCGCAGCCGGCAGCAGCACTGGTTGCAGCTGAAACAGGCATTCATCGCAGCGACGGCGAAGTGGTCGCGCCTGAAGTCGCTGCGAGATCTGCAAGAGGCTCTCCAGACGATAGCAGGGTATCTGGAAGGCGTCTCCGCACTGCAATCGGACTGGCGCGAATACCGGCAGCGAATGGCTGAAGCGCTGAGGTTCGAAGAAGAAGCAGGTCAGCAGGCTGCATTGGTCGAGATAGAGGAAGAGGAGCGGGATGCGCTGCTGGACAAGCAGATGGCGCTTCGCGTGAAGGTGGAACAACTGCGCAAACTGATGGTCGAGCTCGGAATCAGCGACTTGCATGCACGCATCAGCGGGCTTAAGGAGCGGCGCCGCGGACTGCTGACGGAGCAGAACCAGCTATCCGATGCTTTGATGGATTTGGCTTCGCGAATCGGCGCGCTTCGTGAACGGCAGTCTGCGATCGCGGATCAAGAGCGCGATGCGGAGGAGCGCTTCGCGAGAAGGCTGCGCGCCTTCAGCGAGGAATGGCGGCTGCAGCTTGTTCCCGAAGCAGCCGACCTCGCGCTGCGCGAGGAATCGCGTCCGGAATGGCTGGCAGCTTGCCGCACGATCGTCGAACGGCTGGATTCGAGCATGGCCCGCTCGAACAAAGAGCGGCTGAGCGGCGTTCTGCAGGATCAATTCAATGCGGTCAAGCATCTGCTGGGCGAATACGTACTGGAAGCGGAAATCAGCGAATTCGGCCGCATCACGCTATTGTCCATGCGCGACAGGACCCGGCCGCAGAAGCCCGCTGCCCTACTGGCAGAGATGTCCGAAATCTTAGCCGAGCAGGAGAGCCTGCTCAGCGAGAAGGATCGGGAGCTGTTCGAGGAGATTATTCTGCGCAGCGTCGGGAAGTCGATTCGGCAGCGCATCCAACGCGCAGAGCTGTGGCTGAAGACGATGAACAAGCTGATGGCGGAACGGGATACGTCGAGCGGTCTAAAGCTGCAGCTTCAGTGGCTGCCGAAGGCTGCGCAGTCAGAGGCGGAACTGAACAGCGACGAGTTGGTCGAATTGCTCCGCAGAGACTCGCACCTGCTGCGGGATGATGAAGTGGAGCGGCTTGTGGGACATTTTCGCTCGCGCGTTCAGTGGGCCAAGCAAGGGGCTGCGGAGGAACGGGAGGCGCTGCGCAAGCATATCTACGACATGCTGGATTACCGCTCGTGGTTCCAATTCTCGCTTCGCTATAAAAAGGGGGAGGAGACGCAGTACCGCGAGTTGACCGATGCGCGGTTCAACGTGCTGAGCGGCGGCGAAAAGGCGATGTCGATGTACATCCCGCTGTTCGCCGCGACGTACTCCCGTTATGCAGATGCACATCCGGATGCGCCGAAGATCATCTCGCTGGATGAAGCATTCGCAGGGGTGGACGATGAGAACATTCGCGACCTGTTCGGACTGCTGACAGAGATGGATTTTGACTATATGATGACTTCGCAAGTGTTGTGGGGGTGCTATGATACGGTTCCGAAGCTGGGCATCTGCGAAATCTACCGGCCGAAAGATGCCGATTACGTTACGGTGTTCCGATATCGATGGAATGGCAGGAGGCTGGAACCCATTGCTGCGGACGAAGCTGTGGACGAAGGAGATCGGGAACAGTGAACGAGGAGGAGGCGGTCAGGCAATATTTTGGGCAACCGGGGTATATGAGATTCCTCGCGCAGCTGCAGCGGCGTTACACGACCTCCACTGCGGGAGCCAGAGGGTATGTCACTCTGGTGAACGTAACGGAACAAGAACGCTGCGTGCTCGATGAATTCTACGGCGTCTATAGTGCTCCCATCCCAAATGAGACGAAGCGGTACTCCGTCAAGCAATTCGAGAAGCATCTGCAGCAAAGCCGATTCGCGTTATCGATTCCGGATCTCTTGACCATCCTGCAAGGCGAGGCCGTAAGGACACAGCAGGAAATGAAGGACATTGCGGATGCGGAGTGGAAGGCGATGATTCGTGAGGTGCTTGATTCGGCTAAGCTCCCAAGGGACGCTGAGCATATTCGCGGGTGGGCAGCCGGTCTCTGCGAGGAGTCGATGCCAGGTGCGCGTACGCTTCGGCGCGTGTTTGCGCAATCGGCATCGGAAGCCAGACGCTGTCTTCAGCAATGTCTGACTGCGTTGGCTTTACTCGAACAAGTTGCTGTCCGTAAGCCCATTCGCTTGCCCATTCTGGCTGCTCAAGCAACCGGCGACGCGCATGCGCTCGATTGGAAGTATCCACTGGGGAGGCTGTTCTGGTGGGGACTCACAACGATTCATGGGCGGCCATCCATAGAGGTCGACGAAGGGGAAGGGGAAGAGACGGGCGGCAGCGACAGCAGCTTGCAAGCGTTCGCCATTCGGGATGGGTACCGCAGGGGCGGCGTGGCGGACGATGATCTCTCCTCTCAAGTGATGCTGTATGCACCGGGACTATTCGGTCCGTCAGGCGAACGTGTGCTGACGTTAAGGCAAGTCGAGCAATTGGCTGACCGTTCGTTGGGTGCAACGATTAGGATCTATATGGTAGAGAATCCTTCCGTGTTCGCTGAATTGGTGGATGCGGTTCTGGATCGTCCGAGACCAAACAGCACGGCTATGGAGGGGCTTGTCATTCTATGCGGCAATGGGCAGCCTTCTGCCGCAGTGATCAAGCTATTGGATTGGTTGGTAAGTCTAGATCCAGGTGCCGAACTGCATTATTCCGGCGACTTGGACCCGGCAGGACTTAGCATCGCGCAAGGACTGCAGCGCAGGTACTCGAAGGTGTTCCGCGCATGGCATATGGATTGCGGACTGTATGAACGCTATGCCCCTCGAGGCATTCCTCTCTCGGAGACGGAGCGCAATCGAATCGTACAGGCGAATTACGCGTGGGACCATTCGCTGGCCGATAGGATGCTGGAGAAGGGAACCAAGCTCCACCAAGAACTGTGGGCGATGGAATTGCAGCGGGATATAGTTGCTTGGTTGGACCGGGTGCCAGAACATTGAATACGCAGCAGCCCGGCCGAATGGCCGGGCTGCTGCCGCTTCCTGTTGAATAAAAAGCCTTCGGTTGGTGAGATTAATAGGAAATCTACGAATCCGAGGGCTCCTATACTATGAAAACTGTGCGAACAATGAACCCGGCTAAGCCGGTACCGCTGTTGGATGCCGACGATGGCAGCCGAAAGCCGAATAAGCAATTGACCTCCGCAGAACAAGGGAAGCTATGGGCTGCCTATATGGGCAACACGATGGGGGCCTGCGTATTGCAGCATATGCTGCAGCATGCAGAGGACCCGGAGATTAAGCAAGTCGTGGAGCATGCGCTTGGCTTGGCAACGAAGTTCCATACCACGATAAGGGACATCTATAAGCAGGAGAACTATCCCGTTCCGCTGGGCTTCACGGAGCAAGACGTGAATGTCAATGCCGAGAGGCTGTTCTTGGACGAGTTCTGCTTGCACTATCTGCGCTATACGAGCAAGGCGGGCATGAGCATATATGGAATCGCCGTATCCTTGATGAGCCGGCAGGACCTCCGAACCTTCTTCATGGATTGCGTGAAGTCCACGATAGCGCTGATCGATATGGTAGATGTCGTGCTGGAGAAGAAGGGGTTCTCCAAGCCGCCGCCGCTCATCCCGTACCCCGGCTCGATCGATATGGTGAAGAAGCAAAGCTATCTGAACGGCTTCTTCGGGAAGGTGAGGCCGCTGCAATCGCTGGAGATCGCGCATCTCTACGAGTGCATCGAGAATAACTCGATAAGCCGTGCGGTATTGGTCGGGTTCAGCCAGACGGCGCAGTCTGAGCAGGTAAGAGCGTACATGCGGAGAGGACAAGAAATCGCGGCCAAGCATTACGAGATTTTCTCGGGAGCGCTCGCGGAGGAGCACTTGTCCACGTTCCCGCTGCTGGACCCGTTAGTCACGGCTTCTACCAGCCCGCCGTTCTCGGACAAGCTGATGACCGCCCATAAGCTCGATATGTTCACGATGCGGATCCGTTCCTACGGGAATGCGCTGGCGTTCGCCGCGAGGCATGACCTGGCGCAGAAATACGGACGGCTGCTCGTCGAGGTGGGCAACTATGCGGAAGACGGCGCCAACATCATGATCGATCACGGCTGGATGGAACAGCCGCCCCAATCGGTCGACCGCGAATCCCTTGCATCGAAATAACGGTACGCGCACGCGAGAACCCGGCTTGAATTCGAAGCCGGGTTCTGTTTATATGGAGAGGAAATCGGAGGGGAAGTCTAGGGGGGAGAGCGTAACGTGGAGAAGGTGGAGAAGCAGGCGGATAAGCCTGTGATCAGCGAATCGAGGGCATGGACGTACGTCATTCTAGGCGGATTGCTCGAAATTATCTGGGCAAGCGGGTTCAAGTACGAGCAGATCCCGCCGCTCGTCGTACTCATCGCGCTATTAACGAGCTTCGATCTCATTATCCGGGCAACGAAGAGGCTTCCGGTAGGCACCGTATACGCGGTATTCGCAGGCATGGGCACGCTCGGGACCACGATTGTGGAGATCGTCATGACCGGCGGTGAAGTTAACCCACTGCGCATCGCCTTCATTCTGTTGTTATTGGGTTGCATCATCGGCCTCAAATTGTCGAGCGGCAAGGGGGAAGCGTAATGGAGTGGGTCTTATTGATAGCGGCAGGCTTATTGGAGGTTATCGGCGTCATCGGCATTAAGCGAGTGGCCGAGAACAATAATTGGACGAACAACATCATCATGATCGGCGGATTCGTCATCAGCTTCCAACTGCTAATCGGCGCCATGGAGACGATCCCGCTTGCGACGGCGTACGCGGTATGGACGGGAATCGGAACCGTAGGGGCCGCCGTCGTCGGCATGCTGTTCTTCAAGGAGCCGAAGAGCTGGATGCGGCTCGGGTGCATCTTCGGCATTATAGCGGCAGTCGTAGGCTTGAAGCTGGTTAGCTAAGGCAGCCTATGCGGGAGCTGCGTAAGCGCTCGGACGGCAAGCGCCTCTTGATCTTCAGGCACTTGGCGCCGAACATATTGAACGCCTCGCGGCAAAAATCATCATCCAGCCACATTCGGTTCGCCTAGAATAGCCTCTGCACGGAGTGGGAAAGATGGAACTATCTTCTTAGACACCTAAGACTGACTGGGGGCGCAGGCTGTATGGGATTCGTCATTCTTTTCGCCGCGGCGTGGTTATCCGTATTCGCGTTCTACTCGATGAAGAAGAGTCTGACGCTCCTCGAGAATACGTTCGTGTTCTTGATTATGCTGACGTTCGGAATCCATATCAATTGGGTTGTGGCTGAAGAGTTGAAGTACGTGGTTGCGACGCAGGACGGGCTCTTATACGCGGGCTTGATGAGCTACAGGCTCATTACGATGCCGATGGTATTCGTACTGATGGCTAACGGGGTCGGCCGCTGCAGAACCTGGGCACGCGCGTATCTGACGCTCGGCGCTGCGTTCGCCGCGATGCTGGGTTTGTGGGTCGTCATGACGACGTACGAGGTTGTCACGGAAGTGAAGTGGAATCTGTTCTACGAGGCGCTGTACATCGCCGCGCTGCAAGCGATCTGCTTGCTGCTGCTGAAGCTCTATCGCAGACGGCTGGGACGGGAGGCGAGCGCGGCTTGATTCTCTGGGAACGCTTCGATACGAACGAATGGTTTATGCTGGCCGTCCTGATCCTCTCGTATGGCGCAATATGGCTCCTGCCGAAGCGCGTACCGGTCAGTTGGATGATCCTTGCGCTAGTCTGGGGCGTCGCCAGCTCAACCGTATTCGACTTTACGATCGGCGGAGGCTTGATGGATTTCTATGTGATCAATGACACGAATCATTATGAGTTCGTCGATCTGTTCACGTATGCCATGTTCGCGCCGTTCGGCTATTTCTTCATCTATGGCTACGAGTTTCTGCGCATATCGAGGGCGACGCTAATCCTCTACGTCATCGGATGGACGATCATCGGCGTGAGCTTTCAATGGCTGGCCGCATATATGGAGTTGACGCATTACCAGAACGGCTACCGGATGGAGTACAACGTTGTGGTGTTCTTGGTCATTCAGTCGATCACAGGCCTGTTCTATGGGCATATGCGAGCCAACCTGCCGTTCAAGCGCCCATCGAAGCCATCAGGCAGGTCTCCTGCACCTGCCCGATGGTCGCCGAAGAAGCCGTCGCCCGCGGGGTTCCGCCGGGCAAGGAAGTCGCCGAATTAGCCAAGTTCGGCTATGCGTCAAGGATGCAGGCTTGCCTTCGGAAGCGGCAGCAGCGTCGGACTCGCAGTGAAGCGAGCCGGCTCCGCTGCCGCTTCTTTGTGCCGTACCCAATAATGATGACAGCGCATGACAAGTTGATGACAAGCTCTAGGCGAATTGTCCCTATTCAGATCCGAATGCAGCCATGATAATGGATAGCAAGGATCAGAAGGAGGATATCAGGGACATGAAGACCGTTATCATAACGGGCACGACAAGAGGGATCGGCGACCATGCAGGACCGAAGGCAGCGAGGCGATGGCGGGATGGCTAGAATACTCATCGCGACCGTCCCCATTCTCGGCCATGTCAATCCTGCGTTGTCGATCGCCAGCGAGTTGCTGCGGCGAGGGCATGAGGTGGCTTGGTATACGGGCCGGCGCTATCAAGAAGCCATCGAACGGATCGGCGCCGAGTTCTGGCCGTGGATGGAGGCGCCGGATTACGACGACAGCGACTTCGACCGGCAATTCCCTGCTCGCAGGAACAAGCAAGGCGTTGCCAAGCTCCGGTTCGATATCCAGCACCTGTTCATCGAGCCTATGCCGGGCCAGTATCGGGATCTAAAAATTATCCAGCAGCTCTTCGAAGCGGATGTTCTGCTCTGCGATCCGGCCTTCCTCGGCAGCGTGCCGCTGGCGTTGGAGGGAGCAGGGCCGCGCATTGCGGTTTTCGGCATTCTGCCGCTCACGATCACGAGCCGGGATACGGCGCCGTTCGGGCTCGGCCTGCTGCCGGGAACGGGGCCGCTGACGAAGCTGCGCGACCGCGTGTTGCATGTGCTGACGCAGAAGATCATCTTCGGCGGGCTGCAGCGCAGGGCGAACAGCCTGCTGCTGGAGCTCGATCTGGAGCGCCTCCCATGCTTCTTCCTGGATGCAACGGCGCAGTTGGCGGATATATTCATGCAAGGAACGACGGAATCCTTCGAATACCCGCGCAGCGATCTGCCGGATACGGTCCGCTTCATCGGGCCGATCCTGCCGCAGCCTGCCCAGACGTTCGATCCGCCGATCTGGTGGGCGGAAGTATTGAACGGTTCGCGCCCGATCATCCATGTTACGCAAGGCACGATTGCCAACGAAGACTTCAATCGACTGATCATTCCGACCATGCAGGCGCTGGCCGAAGATGAGGTCTGGGTCGTGGCATCGCTCGGGCGAAGGCCGCTCGAGAGCTTGGCATTCGCACTGCCGGCCAATGCGCGCATCGTCAGCTTCATTCCGTATGACCGGTTCCTGCCGCACGTGGACGTGATGATCACGAACGGAGGATACGGCGGCGTCCATATGGCGTTAATGCACGGCGTCCCCATTATCGGAGCGGGCATGAGCGAGGATAAGCCGGACGTCAACGCACGGCTGGAATGGTCGGGGGCGGGCATTAATCTGCGGACGGAGACACCTTCGCCAGAAGCCATCGGGGCTGCGGTCAGGCGCATGCTGCAGGATCCCCGTTACAAGGAGAATGCAAGGCGGCTGCAGGGCGACTTCGCGAAGCATGCCGCCGTTCATGAGGCTTGCAGCATCGTGGAGCAGCTGGCAGACAGCAGAAGACGCGGATACTGAGTGGAGGCACTCGGTTCCGCGTCTTCTGCGCTCATGCTAGCGATACGGCATTGCGATTAGATGACATAGGGATTCGCTTCGATCTGCTCGGCTTTCGCCACGGCCTCTTCGAGCGTCATGCCGACGAAGTTCTGCGCATGGAAGAAGCGGGCGCTCTTCTTGTCGTTCACGAACGCGCCGACCGCGATGCCGGGAATGACGCTGTCGACCGCGCTTGGCGCGTTAGGGCCGCCCAGATCGGTTCTGCACCAGCCGGGGTCGGTAATGTTGATCATGACATCGGTACCCTCGAGCCGCGAAGCCAGATCCTTCGTGAACTTGTCGAGCGCCGCTTTGCTGGCTGCATAGCCGGCCTGCTCCGGTTCGTTCTTGATGCCGCTCGTCGTATTGATGACCCGACCGAAGCCGCGTTCGATCATCTTCGGGATCAGGCGATGGCAGATCGTGGCGATGGCGATGAAGTTGATGCGGAAGCTCATCTCGTAGTCCTCGACTGGCGTCTGCCAGAAGTCCTTGCGATAGGCAATCTGAACGGCTGCATTGTTGAAAATAATGTCCACCTGCGTACCCTTCGCTTCGATCGTGTCCAGCATGGCGACAACCTCTTCGTGATTCGCGAGCTCCGCTTCCACGGTATACGCCTCTACGCCGAGCGCCTTTACTTCCTCTTCGACTTGCTTCGTATGCGCGCTGCTTCTGCTGTGCAGGATGAGATTGCAGCCCTGCTTCGCCATGAAGATGGCGATCTGGTAGCCGACACCTCTGCTCGCGCCGGTAATGAGCGCCCAACAGCCTCTTACGTTAATCATGGCATGCTCTCCTCTTCCGAACGGATAGACTGCGCTGCGTGTTCCGACGGCTGACCGCCCGCTAAGTACCGGTCCGTCAAGACGGAGAGCAGGTGAATCCCGACCTGGTTATGGCCGCCTTCGGGGATGATCAGGTCAGCGTATTTCTTGGACGGCTCGATGAATGCCTCGTGCATCGGCTTCACCGTGTTCAGATATTGATCCCGAACCGACTGGATCGTTCGGCCGCGCTCCTCGATATCCCGCAGCACCCGACGAAGCAGCCGAACGTCGGGATCGGTATCGACGAACACCTTAATATCGAGCATCGACCTGAGTTTCTCGTCGGATAGCACGTGCAGGCCTTCGAGGATCGCGATTTTGCTCGGAAGAAGCTCAAGCGTCTTCGCGGTCGACCGGGCATGGATAGTGAAATCATAGACGGGGGCGTACGCGGCTTGTCCCGCCCGAAGCTGTTCGAGGTGTTCGATCAACAGATCATTGTCGAACGCGAACGGATGATCATAGTTGATGGCGGATCGCTCTTCCATGCTGAGGTGAGCGTGGTCCTTGTAGTAGTTGTCCTGCGAGATGAACGTAATTCGGTTAGATCCGAGCCGGTCCATGACGGAGCGGGCGACGGTTGTCTTGCCTGAGCCGGTTCCGCCTGCGATTCCGATGATGAGCATGGAGAAGATGTCCTCCCTCTGTAGTTAATCGCCGAGATGCCCGTATTGTAGCATAGTGGAGAACCGATTTCACGTATGGCTGGCAGCGTCGGCCGGACGGGTCAGGAAGGCGAGGCCCCGCTGTCATAGAACTTTAAATAATGGGTCAATTGACTCGCCCAATAGGTACCGTTATGCCCGCCCGGCTTCGGTGCCCACTTGGCATGCAGACCATGCTTAAGCATGACTTCGTACAGATGCTTATCCTTCTCGGACAGCGGGTCGGAATCTCCTGCATCCAAGTAAATGTCGAGCTTGATCCCGCGCAGCTTCTCGGAGGCTGCCAGCAGGAACGGATCTCTTGCTGCGCGCAACTCTTCGCTCGCGTAGAGCCAATCGCGCTGATCGGTGTAGAGGTCCGTAGACGAATAATCCCAGACCGCTGCGCTGTGCGCGCCGATTCGGCTGAACAGCTCGGGATAAGTGAGGCCCAGATAGAGTGCCGCGTACCCGCCCATGGAAGCGCCGCCGACATAGCGCCCCGTACGTTCGGGCACCGTGCTGTAGCGACTGTCCACATAGGGAATCAATTCCTGAACCAAGTAATCCTCATACCTGCCGATATCGACAGTGCCGGGATCCCGGCCTTCTCCGGGGAATGAATTCACTGCGAAGCTGTTGCCGTAGGCAGGGGAGACCATGATGAGCGGGGCTATGCGTCCTTCTTCGATCAGTTGGTCGGCGACGCGGTGAATATTCAGACCGGAGAACCACGAATCGCGGTTGCCGCCGTAGCCGTAGAAAAGATACAGGACGGGGTAAGGGTGCTGCGGATTATAGTTCGACGGCAGGTAGACGGTGAAGCCCATCTGACGATCAAGCGCGCTGCTATGGAAGTCGACCTGTTCAATTCGGGAGCTTGATGCATTCCGCTCCGCGGCGGTATCGGCCGTTGCCGTGCCGCGCTGAGGCTCTTGGTCGGGGACGGAAGTCGCGCAGCCGGGTATCAGGCATGCAAGGATTGCGCATAGGAATAAGAGGTGCGGGGACTTGCTCATGGCCATCTACCTCCGTAATCCAAGGAATGACGAATCGTACTGCTCGCTGTCATCGCATGGAAGCCTGCTAACCTACTCTCTCACTATATGTAGCCCTGTTCAAGGTTATCCCGCGTGCGGCAGACAACATCTTCCCGCTCGTCATGTCTATAGGGTTTCGCGATGGCCGAGAGGTTATCCTGCTTGCGCTTTGCGACTACTGAAGCTGTGCAGCCGAGCATCTGCATGAAGATATGTTGGAAGTCGATTCCGACAGGTGTATAATGACGTACATGGGTTAGATGAAGGAGGGCTGGTATGCCTGTTATCGGTAAGAATGGAACGATGCCGCAATGGTGCGAGCTGAAGCGTTACGAAATTATGCGTCCCGGCGTCGGCAAGCCTACTATGCTGCCTTATGTCGCAGGCAGGATGAAGCTGATGATTGCAGAGGGAAGCTGTACGATAAGGTTCGCGGGACAAGCGGTATCCGCGGAGCAAGGCGATCAATTGGATGTGGCTGCGGACGGCGTCAATCTGGAGGTCGAGGCGAACGAGCCCGATACCGTGTTGATCTGGCTGGCGGGTTCATGGGGCGAGGAGGTCGGCGCCGCGGGATTCTTCACGGTGGAAGCGTCCGATGAGCCCGGCAATAGCGGCGACCCAGCCGACTACCCGCGGAACACGAAGTTCGATCGGCACTACCACGACTGCGACGAATATTACGTGATCTACGAGGGCGGCGGTACGGTTGCGATCGGGGATCGGCTGCTGCCGGTCAAGGCAGGCGATTGCGTCGCGATCGGAATGGGCTGGCATCACGATATTCCGCAGGTGAAGCAGACGATTAAGGCGATCTACATGGAGACGACGCTCCAGGGCCAGAAGCGCACGGGACATCTGTGGAATCATACGCATGGCCCGGCCGTTCCGGCGCCAGACCGCAAGTAACGATCGCGCGTCACGCGAACGCGAATAACCTCCCGTGCCTATGAAGAGGCCGGGAGGTTGTTTGTTGTGTGCCGAAGGCGAGAGGGGGTTAAGCGAGCGAACGCTGCTGATCTGGTCCTATGGGGCTGAGGTTCTAACGGAACGTGCGGGCACTATTCCGGAGATATTGTCGCCGAGCTTTGACTCAATGGGCGATTAGCGAAGCAATTGCGCAGTTAAGGTATGTGCATGCGCTAATTTCAGGCGATATCGCTCACTTTTACCCAATAACGTATAAGATGCGCTAAATAGCGCACGCCCGTTCGCTATTTAGCGCACTCAAGCCATATTTGCGATTTGAGTGGGGCTGAGCCCCTTGGATTAGCGCTTGTGTATACGTTAATAACGCATACGATTCGCTATTGCATACGTCTCATCATGAATCGACCTATTCGGCTGATTATCGGGTGCGGCAGCTTGTAACGGATATCGGAGGAGACCTGCAGACCGCCAGAGCTCGAACAGGGCCCTGACGGTCTTGTTATTAATTGACCCAATCGCGGCGGAGCGTGAACAGGTCCTTCAGCTCATCCGTCGACAGCTCGGTAATCCAGCCCTCGGAGCTGGCGATGACGTTGTCGCTCAACTGCTGCTTGTTCTCGAGCATCTCGTCGATCCGCTCCTCGAGCGTGCCGAGCGAGATGAACTTGTGAACCTGCACGTCGCGCGTCTGTCCCATTCGGTAAGCGCGGTCCGTTGCCTGGTTCTCGACGGCCGGGTTCCACCAGCGATCATAGTGGAAGACGTGATTCGCGGCCGTGAGGTTGAGACCGACGCCGCCTGCCTTCAACGAGAGAATGAATACGCCGGTCTCGGCGACGCCCTCCTCCCGCGGGGCTTGGAACTGCTCGATCATCCGATCGCGGGCCGTCTTCGAGGTGCTGCCGTTCAGGTACAGCACAGGCTCCTGCAGCTCTTGGCTCAGCACGGCCTGCAGCATCTGCCCCATCCCCACATACTGCGTAAAAATCAAGCACCTTTCTCCCTCATCCCGCACTTCCTTCACCATAGCGACGAGTCGCTCCAGCTTGGCGGAACGGCTGGCCAGCAGCTCCGTATCGAGCGGCATGGCGACAACGTCGGCACGGACTCCGGCACCATCGCGGCCAGCAGCGCCAGCCGCAGTTCCAGTACCAGCAGTACCTCCAGCCATACTAGCGCCAGCATCGGCTGTTGCTCCAACACCTGCTTCAGCACTGCCATCAGCCCGATCAGTCGCTGTGCCAGCGGTCAGACCAGGCACCGCTTCCTTGGTCAGCAGCACCGGATGGTCGCAGAGCTGCTTCAGCTGCGTCAACGCGGCCAGAATCGCGCCCTTGCGCTCGATCCCTTCGAGCTTCTGCATCTTCTCGAGCAGCTGCGTTACGGTCTGTTCGTAGAGCGCGCCCTGCTCGGCGGTCAGCGGCACGTAGCTCTTCATCTCGTTCTTCTCCGGAAGGTCGAGCTGAATGGCGGGGTCCTTCTTCTTGCGCCGCAGCATGAACGGCTTTACGAGCCGCTGCAGATCAGCCGTCCGCTGCTCGTCGCGGTCCCGCTCGATGGCATTGGCGAAGCGGGCTTGGAATCCCGCAGCGCTGCCGAGGTAACCCGGCGAGATGAAGTCGTAGATCGACCACAGCTCGGACAGGCGGTTCTCGATCGGCGTGCCGGTGAGCGCGACGCGATGCCGCGCCTTGAGGCTGCGCACGGCAATGGATTGCTTCGTCTGCGCGTTCTTGATGTTCTGCGCCTCGTCCAAGCAGACGGATGACCATGTAAGGCCCTGCAGCGTCTCTTGGTCGAGCGCGGCAGTCGCGTACGAGGTCAGCACGATGTCGGCTGCCGTCGCCTCCGCGAGGAACCGTTCGCCGGTCTGCCGTCTGCTGCTGTAATGCAGCATGACCGACAGCGAAGGGGCAAAGCGAGCCAGTTCCTTCTGCCAGTTGCCCAGCACGGAGGTCGGGCAGATGATCAGCGCGGGAGAGGAGGCGCCGGCTTCGGCCATCGCTTCCTTGCGCCGGAGCAGGTAAGCAATAAGCTGCACCGTCTTCCCGAGGCCCATATCGTCGGCGAGACAGGCGCCCAGGCCGTATTGGCCGAGGAAGGTCAGCCAAGCATAGCCGTCTTCCTGGTAGCTGCGAAGCTCCGCGCGGAGGCCGTCGGGCACAGGGAGCTTCGGCCATTCCGTCTGCTGGCCGAGCTGTGCGACCAGCTGCGCGAGATGCGCATTCAGCTCGACCTCAAGGCGGACGCGGGTCTCGTCTTCCTGCCGGGCTTGCCCCTCAACCGGCGCATCGCCGCTGCCGCCTCCGAGCAGATGGAGCTGGAGCACGTCCTGGAACGAGAGCCCCTGCTCGCGGTTCATGCCGGCCATCGCCCGGCGAATCTGTTCGAGCAGCGCCGGGTCCAGCGAAATCCACTGCCCTCGGAAGTTCACGAGCCGATGGCCGCGCGCGACCAGCTCCGCGAACTCGGCCTCGGTGAGGTCGGCGTCGCCGATCGCGATGCGCCAATCGAAGTCGATGATGGCGTCCAGCCCGAACAACGACTGGCCGCGTCCGCCGGCCTGCGCAGATACCTTCGCGCGCAGCCGCGGCTTCTTCTTGCGCGCCGCTTCCCACCAGGCCGGCAGCAGCACCTGCCAGCCGGATTCGAGCAGGCGTCGGCTATCCTCCGCCAAGAACCGCCAAGCCGCTTCATCGCTGAGCGGCTCCCCCAGCACGTCGGCGCTGCCGACGTAATCGGCCTGCATGCCTGCGGCTGCAGGCAGCACCGCGCGCAGCCGTTCCAGCCAGCCCGCCGCGCGCTCCTCCACGTGAGCCGACCATGCGCTCGGCCAAGCGCCGGCCGCGGTGCCGTCCGCGGCCAGCCACACCGGGACAAGCGCCGATTCGTCGCGCTTGTCCTGCAGCGTCAGCCGGAGCCGCCACTCCGGCAGCTCATCGTCCGGCTCCAGCAGCTGCAGCGCCGGACGGAACGGCGCCGTATCGACGCGCCAGCCGACCGCGACGAGCCAGCTGCGGGCGTCCAAGCCGGCCGTCATCGCGCTGTCCACGCGGTACAGCAGCGGGAACTCGCGTCGCAGATCGGCCTCAGCGGCGTCCGAGCCGAAGTGGACGGCATCGACCGCGGCAGAGTACGCGGCCTGCAGCGCGGCGGCGAGTCCCGCGCCTGCCTCGTCGCCTGCCGCGGCATCGGCCTGCGCCGCAGCCTCGCGCACGAGTTCCTCCAGCGCATCGTCCTCCCAGCGCCATTCCAGCGTGCCGCTCCGGTAAGCCTCGAAGCTCGGCACGTATCGCTTCTCCTCGATCGAAGCGCCGAGCAGCGGCGCGAGCCGAAGGAGCAGCTCGCCATCGCCGCCCCAAGCCCAATTCAGATGCTTCAGCAGCTTGCCTTCGGCGAAGAACGGGATGACTTGCTCGGCCGGCAGAATGACGATTTCGACGCCCTGTACCGGATGGACGGCCAATTCCGTCCCGTAGAAGGAAGCCTCATGCCACGCGAACAGGCGCTGCTTCAGATAAAGGCCGGACAATTCATAGTGGTTGGCAATCGAGCCATAGATCAGCGCGTCGCCGCGGTCGCTGAGCGCGACATGCACGGCGATCGTATCGATCGTTGCAGGATGCATGCTCATGGGATCAGTTTTCCTTTCCGCAGCTCTTCGTTCAAGGCGCGCAGCCGGCTGTGACGGTCCGTGAATTCATAGAAGAACGCCTCCCAGCGTTCGTCCTGCTTCAGCTTGGCATACAGCTTGGCCAGCCGCTTCAGCAGCTTGACTGCCGCCTTATAGCTGCTGCGGTTCTTCTGCAGCACGTAGCGCTCGACGGCCTGATGATAGAAGGGCAGCAGCAGCGCCGGCGCTTCCTTCTCGATCGGCTGCAGCACGGACACGCGATAATCCAGCGGCTCGCTGCCGCGGCTGAGCTGATAGTCGATCCACTCCCGCCAGTGCCCGCGCGACAGCAGCAGCTCCTCGTAGATGCTGGCGGAGTAGGGCAGCATGCTTACGCAGGCTTCCAGCATGCGCGGCTCGGCTTCGGGCATTTCGTCCATTAGCCTGTCCCAATATAGATAGTACGCCTGCAGCGTGTTCCGACGATGCGTCTGCAGCATCGGCCCGATCGCGGTCAACCAGGCGGCCAGGCGCGGCCAGTCTTCCTTCCACAGGAGCTCGTTTAGGTAACCGAGCAGATGCTCCGTGCCGGATGCTTCGCGCAGCAGGGCCCAGGCTTCCTGGTCCTGTCCGATGTAGAAGTGCATCCAGCCTTGCGCAATCAGCCAATTATCGCGTGCCAGCTGCTTGCCGAGCTCCTCTTCGGCCTGTGCCAGCTTTCGCAGCTCTTCGAGATAGAGCCCGGCTTCGCTCGATAGCGGACCGACCCACAGTTCCCACAGTTGGTAATAGACAGGAGCCATATAGGCTTGCAGCGAAGACTTAGCGAGCATGCGCCGCCGCAGCCAATCGATCGTCTCCTCCAAGAGGGGCCAGTGCTTCGAGCCGACGGCAATCGCAGGCTCCTGGTCGAACAGCGATGCGATCTCTTCCTGCACGCCTTCGATCGCGACTTGCGTCTGGTAGCCGATGAACGAGTCCTGCGCGTACCCGAGCGGCGGAGCGGGCGTCGGCCGCACGAGCTTCTCGATTAGGAAGAGCCGGACATGCAGCTCGAACAGCGGCTCCAGCTCGCCGGGGAGCTGGTGAACGATCGATTGAATCGCGGTCTTGGCCGCGGTTGCGTAGCTCGCGTTCCGAACCATTCGCTCGAGCGGCTCTGCGCAGAGCTTCATGTAGTCATGCCACTCCGACACGGACAGCTCCGCGAGTCGGCTTGCGGCGGCTTCGAGCTTGGCAAGGTTCTCTCTCAGGATGCGGTCCTCTTGCGCACGCTGGTGATTCGCGATCGCGGCCGTATTCGCGTACGCGTTCACGACCGGGCTGGATTTGGCATTCACGAGCGTGTGAATCGATCGCCCCTGCTGATCGGCATAAGCCAGCAGCACCGCGACCATATGCTTGCAGTTCCCGTTGACAGGGCACGAGCAAGTGCTGAGCGTGAAGAAGTCGAGGTTGAACTCGACGCGATAGCTGTCCGTCCCTTCCACGACCGCCAGAATCTCCTGAGGCGCAGGGAGCGTCAGCGCCCCGACCCGCCCTTGCTTGTAATATTGGTAGCCCCGCTTAATCGTCACATCGTCATAAAACTCCGCCACATCCAGCACGAGCATGCGCCATTGATCATCGTTCATTGCATAAGCCAGCTTCGACATCGATTCATTCTCCCGGTCCCGTCATTCTTTCTTCTATAGAGAAGATTATAGCACAGGTGTTCGTCTTGGGGGAGCGGGATTCGGAAGTCGGGATCGCGTGCGCCGAATTGATTTGCTTTTGCGCTAAGGTTGTGTTAGGATAGGTCTATTGAAATTATGACCTGTGAATTCACATATTGCAGAGGGTTATTATTTTGGTAATTGCCCTGTCCAATATGTGAATTTTTTATTTTTCGGGATAAAGAAGGTCATGTAAAAGAACGGAAGGAGGAATTTCCCATGGAACAAGGAACAGTAAAGTGGTTCAACGCTGAGAAAGGCTTCGGCTTTATCGAGGTTGAAGGCGGCAACGACGTGTTCGTGCATTTCAGCGCGATCGTCGGCGACGGCTTCAAATCGCTGGACGAAGGTCAACGCGTTGAATTCAACGTCACGCAAGGCCAACGCGGCCCGCAAGCCGAGAACGTAGTTAAGCTGTAGTAGGCTGCAGCATCCAAAGATGCCCCGAACATCGCGTTTGGGGCATTTTTATTTTGGCAGTCGCCCGCGGAGCGGATGCTCCTTCAACACGATATCTGTTCGGAAAGAGGGTACGGAATGTACAATTCACGCAGAAAACCGCTCGATGCTCCTCAGGAATTGACGACCGTGTGGTCGTGCACGACCGATAACTGCAAGGGATGGATGCGGGACAACTTCGTGTTTGCCCACCTGCCCCTGTGCCCCCAGTGCCAATCCGTAATGGTTAAGAGTGAGAGGCTGCTCTACGTTGTCGCCAACACAAGCCCGCTGCAGACCAAGCATTAACAGGACCGCAATACCTACAGAGCCCCCAGCCGCATGCGGTTGGGGGCTCTGTAGCGTCTGGCATCCATCCCCCGTTATCCGTTATGATAGAGCGTAGACACAGCTTCATGAGAATGGGAAAGGGGCGGCATGATGGCAATTGCTGAGCTTAGCGAACAAGCGCTTCTATGCAGGCTCGAGGAGAAGGCGCCGGCCGAAGCGGTCTTCGTCTATACGGCATTCTGCGGCACATGCCAATTGGCGGAGCGCATGCTCTTAATCGTCCAAGAGGCAGGGTCGAGCGTCCCGCTGTATAAGCTGAACATTAATTATGCGCCGGTTCTGCGGGATCGCTGGGCCATCCAGAGCGTGCCCTGCCTCGTCCTGTTGCGTGACGGCGAGCCGGTAGGCTTCGAATACGCGATGAAGGCGGTCGATTATTTATACAACCGGCTGAAGGAACTGGGGCATGACGCCTATTCATCCCATACATAAGAAGAGAGGGAAATATCGATGCGATTATTGCCTGATGCGCGAAGCGGCCGTTGGTGGAAGCTTGGGGGTCTAACGTTTGTTGTGGCAACGCTGCTGTTATGGTTCACGCGGTTCATCGTTGTGGGGCAGGCCTATACGCATACGCATGCATTTCGCTACATGCTGTTCGCCGCGCTGTTGGTGTTGCTGACGACGCTGGCCGGATGGCTCGGGGCGCGTTGGCTGTGGCTCGCGACGATGGCCGGCATGCTGGTCGGCTTCGCGCTCATGGTGCCGTACGCGAACGGCCAAGACGGTACAGGATGGGAAGACCTGACGAGCCTTGCATCGTTCATGATGGCGGTATTCTACGGCATACTGGCGGGCTTTGTGCTTGAGCTTGCGGCATGGGCGTGGCGAACGTTGGCGAATCGAACCCGTTCTTGAATGCGCCGCGGCATTTTTCACAGAATAATGGAGGAAAATGTTGGGATATGTCGAATAAAGGAGGGTAGCAGTCGAAACGAACAGATGAGGGAATATCGCGATGCGAAGAGACAAAAAAGTCGAGATAGAGGTCACAACGGGTCAAGAGACGGAGCTGATGCTGAAGGGCGGACAGTTCTTAGCCGTGCTGGACTTATCGCCGGATCCAATTGCGATCTGCCAGGACGAGGTGGTTCGCTATGCGAACCCTGCTTGTGCCGCGCTCGTTGGGGCATCCGGTCCGCATGAGCTGATCGGTCAATCCGTGGTGACCTACATTCACCCGTCCTATGAAGCCTACGCCTTGAAGAAGTCGCGGCAGCTCGTCCGGCACCGGCTGAAGAACGCCGAAGCGAGAATGCAGTGGCTTCGCCAGGACGGATCGTCCGTTCCGGTCCATGTGCGCGCCTCGACCATCTTCTACGACGGTCAGCTCGCGATTATGGTCCAGGCAAGGGACATCACCGAGCTGAAGCTGATGGAGCAATCGATGAAGGACTTGGAGCTGCAGTACTTCCAGATGATCGAGCGATCGCCGGATGCGATCTGCATCCATGTCGACAATAAGCTCCATTACGTCAACGAAGCGGCTGCGCGGATGTTCCGCGCCCCGGACCGGCATTCGATTGTCGGGACGTCGATTGTGGAGCGGCTGCAGCTGGACCAGCACGAGGAGCTCGATCGCCGGCTCGGTCTCGTGGATGCCGATCTGCCGAGGGATTACGCGGTCTATAAATGCGTGCGGTATGACGGAGAGGTCGTCGATGTCGAGGTGAATAGCGCGGACATTCATCGTCACCGGGACAAGCGTTATATCCAGACCGTCATGCGGGACATTACGAACCGGGTTAAGCGGGAGAATGAGTTGAGGGAGAGCTCGCAGCTCTATCAGCGGATCATCGAGTTTCTTCCGGAACCGCTCGTCGTGACGGAGAACGCCGTGATCGTCTACGCGAACCTGTCTGCGCTGCGGCTCGTGAAGCTGGAGGAGCAGTCCGATTTGATCGGCAAGCGCATTTTCGACTACATCCACCCTGCGCACCATGCGGACTCCGAGCGCACGATACGGGAAGTCATGGCCACCGATGCACCGAGTCCTTTTCAAGAGCGCAAGCTTCGCTGTCCGAACGGCGAGACGATCGATGTCGAGATCTCGAGCATTCGCATCGACCACTATATGGGCAAGTCCGTGCTGCTCAGCGTATTGCGGGATCTAACGGCTCGCAAGCATGAGGAGGAGTTCATCGTGCAGACCGAGAAGCTGTCCGTGATCGGCCAGTTGGCTGCAGGGGTCGCGCACGAGATCCGTAATCCATTGACCACGCTGAAGGGCTTCACGAAGCTATTGCAGCGAGAGGTGGGGGACAAGTATCCGTACTTGCCCGTCATGGAAGCTGAGCTGGATCGGATCAATTTCATCGTGAACGAGTTCATGAGCTTATCCAAGCCGCATCTGACTCGCTTCCAGCTCAGCCATGTCGGCGATATCGCGCGCAGCGTGGTTCAATTCATGGAGGCGCAGGCGAATCTGAGCAACGTGTCCTTCCACATCCGGTGCGAAGAGCAGCTGCCGCCGATCGAATGCGACGAGAATCAGTTGAAGCAGGTGTTCATCAATATTATTAAGAACGCGATGGACGCTATGCCCGGGGGAGGCAACGTCGAGATCAGCGTCTCCGCCGATTCGGGCAGCGGAAGACTGTGCGTGAGTATCGCGGATGACGGCCCCGGCATTGACGAGCAGGTGGTCGCCCGCCTGGGTGAGCCGTTCTTCACGACGAAGGCCACCGGCACCGGCCTCGGACTGATGATCTGCAAGCGCATCATTGCCGGGCACGGAGGAACGCTCTCCATCGGCAGCACACTTGGCACGGGCACGACAGTGACGATTATGCTCCCGCTTGAGGGGCAATACGACAGAAGAAGCTGAACCTTACGGTTCAGCTTCTTCTGTCGTAACGGGCAAAGCTGTGCACGGTGCACGCTGCCAAGATTCGCGGCGATTCTGTGAAGATGGCCATGCCGTGTAGCTTGGGCGAGCAGTTCAACCTATACTGTGGAGAGGACTGACATAAGAAGGAGCCGATGGCCATGTCGAATACGATCCCGATGCCAAGTGACACCTACCAAGCGCTGGTTGTAGACCAGCAGAATGACGAAGTGTTCACCGAGATCCGCAGCCGGCGGATCGAGGAGCTGCCGGAGGGGGAATTGCTCGTTCGCGTGCACTATTCAAGCGTGAATTACAAGGATGCCCTCGCCTGCACGAAGGGCGGCAATGTCGTGCGGCACTATCCGTTCATACCGGGCATCGATCTGGCCGGCGTTGTTGTGCGCAGCCGATCAGATGCGTTCCAGGAGGGCGAAGAGGTGTTCGCGACGGGTTATGAGCTGGGCGTCACGCACGAGGGCGGCTTCGGCGGGTACGCGAGCATCCCTGCCGCATGGGCGATGCATGTCCCGCAGGGGTTGACGCTCATGGAGACGATGATGCTGGGTACGGCCGGCCTGACCGCAGCCTTGTCGGTAGCCGCCTTGCAGGCGAACGGCATACAGCCAGCATCCGGCCCGATTCTCGTAACCGGCGCATCGGGAGGCGTAGGCAGCCTGTCCGCCGGCATGCTTGCGAAGCTCGGGTACGAAGTGACGGCGAGCACGGGCAAGCCGGATATGCGCGAACGGCTGCTGCGGCTCGGTGCTGCCAAGGTGGTGGACAGAGCCGCCGTTCTCGGCGATACGGCTGCAGCACGGCCGCTGCAGAAGCAAGTATGGGCCGGTGCAGTCGACAGCGTGGGAGGGAGCGTCTTGGCGGCGATCCTTAGCCAACTGCGATACGGCGGAGTTGTCGCGGCCAGCGGCTTGACCGGCGGGACCGTGCTGCCGACGACCGTGCTGCCGTTCATCCTGCGCGGCGTGCGACTGATCGGGATCGACTCGGTCTATGCCGAAACGGATGTTCGCAGGCGGATGTGGGAGCGGATGGCGTCGTCTTACCGGATCGACGGGCTGGCCGACATCTGCACGGTCATTCCGCTGAACGGCGTGCCGGAAGCCGTGCATGCGGCTATGCGGGGAGAATCGCGAGGCCGGGTAGTCGTGCGGCATGAGCATCCGGCGAGATAGTTCAATCGGACAGGGACCAGTTCTCCTCAGCGCTGCTTATTCGCGATTCGCCGCTGCTGCTTCATCTGCGCCTGCTTCTTGCAGCAGCGGCGAATACATCATAAGCGCATGATTCTCCGCCACGACGTCATCGGCGATCAATTCCCCCTGAAGATTCCTCGTCCGCCGGCCGATCACGTTCTGCCGGACATATCCGCCCCAGTACGCCTGCATGATCCGATGCGACCGTTCATAAATTTCATAGCGGTATACAGGCAGCCCGTCCGACAACCACATGCCGTACAGACGGTGATCGCGAAGCTCCAGTCTCAGCTGGTAAGCATGCTGCGTCTCGTTGCGGATGCGGAGGTCCAAGTAGTTATACGAGCAGGTGGCCCCGCTTCCGAAGGGCTGCGTGCGATTCGCGTCCGGGAATACGTCGTAGCTGTGGCGATGCCGCTCGATGACACGGAGCGGCGTGTGCAGCGTGATCCAATAGATGAGATTCGACAGCTGGCATAAGCCGCCACCGACGCCGGGTCGGAACCCGCCGTAGAAGAGGACCATCCCGGGCACGTAGCCGTTACGGCGGCTCGGCTTCCCGATCAGCTTCCAATACGAGAAGGTTTCGCCCGGCTGCAGAACCGTGCCGTCGAGGCGCGCAATGGCTAATTGCAGATTGATTTCCTTGTTGTATTGCAATTGCATATCGACATCCTTCAAAGGACGCAGGGTAGGCGTATCATGCGCGGCGACCGGATGCGGAAGCGATTCGGTTGACCGGCCGGACGCATAGCGTTCATGGTCGAAGAGCCATTCGATGTACCGCCTCCACGTATAGAATCGTTTCCCCGCAGCAAGCCGAAGCGCCGTACGAGGCTTCGGCTTGAGTCCGTTTCCCATAGGGTCAAGCATGTCATCCGCCTCCTCACTGATTGGACGCCGGCAACGGGCATAAGGTTGACGTGCCCGCGGCAGGCGCATCCTCCCGACCTCCCGGGACGCTGCCCCCATGACGCCGGGACGCCGGGCTTGCTACGATGAACGCATGAATCCGGCTTCTCGATGAATGTCGGAGTCGTTATCAACGTCGTGGAGGGATGAACGAAGATGAATATGGAACGGATTACGAAAGGACTCGCGCTTCTTGCGATTATAGGCGGCATTACGCGGCTCGGCATGACGCCCAGCGCGCTAATATGGGGAGTCGACAGCTTGCAGGAACTTCTATTCGGCTTGATTGCCTGCTTGTTCATGGGCGTCGGAATCTTCGGGGTGTACCTCCATCAGGCTCACCGCATCGGCATAACGGGATTTGTCTCGGTGATCTTGATCTCGCTCAGCAGCACGCTGACCGCCGGATTGGTATGGTCCTCGATGCTTGGCGTCATGGCCGAGGACAGCGCATACGTAGGGCCCATGCAGAGCGTGAATTCGCTGCTGGCGCTGGTCGGGATGCTGGGCTTCTGCTATATGACGGTACGGGCGCGCATTTTTCCAGTATGGACAGTCGCGGCCTTCCTGCTCTTCCCGGTGATGTCGTTCATTCCGGTCGTTACGGAATGGGCCACTGTGGCATGGGGGCTCAGCTACATCGGCTTCGGCTACTATGCGCTCACGAACAAGTCGATTAAGGAGCCGACCTTCCTCGACGCGGCTGCCTGAGGGCAGAGGCCGGCATGAGGATCGTGTCCGAGTGGAGACGATCCTCATGCTTCTTGTTATACTGAAGTTATCATGCATGCCGAAGGATTAACCGTCATGAATCGTAAACGTCTGCTGCTTGCCATGCACTTGCTATGGTGGATCGTGCTCGTCCTGTCTCTATCCGTCTTCCTGGTGTCCAAGTGGGAAGGTTATTCGCTGCTGCAGTCGCCTTGCGAGCAGCCGCTCCACTGCGTCAGCTCGATGCAGTTGACGGAGGAGACGGCTGCGGATCTGGCGCGCTACGGCATTACGACCGCCTTCTACGGCAGTCTGCTGGTCGTCTTCATGACGATCGCGAATCTGTCGTATCTCGTCATCGGCTGCTTGCTCTATTGGTATCGGAGAAGGGACTTATACGGACTTGCGGCTTCCTTCTTCCTCATCGTGACGGGAACGATCTTCTGTACGGACGAGGCCGCGCTCGGCGGCTATCCGGCGGTGCTCGGCATCTTCCATCTGCTGGACGGCATCGGTTCCTTCTATCTGCCGTTCCTCTTCCTATTCCCGGATGGGCGCTTCGTGCCGAAGTGGACGATTCTTCCCGCAATCCTATGGGCAGCGGCGCAGGCGTACCGGTTCATCGAGCCTGCAGCGTGGACGGCGCTCACTTGGGATCCGCTGTTCATGACCGTGCTGCTCATTCTCACGCATGGTCCGCTGCTGTATGCGCTCCTCTATCGGAGGCGCCGATCCGGCAGTCCGGCTGAACGCCGCCATATCGCGTGGTTTCTGTTCGCCGTGCTGAGCTATGTAGCCGGGGGAATGCTGTTCGCGCTGTCTTATGTGCTGCAGAACGGCGTGCTGCAGCTGGCGTTCCAGACGGCGTTCTTCGCCGGACTGCTCTTCTGGCCGTTCTCGATCGGCGTCAGCGCGCTCGAACGGCGGTCCGACGCCATCCACCGGACCATTCTCGTCTCGGCGATGAGCTTCCTGCTCGTCGGGCTGTTCGCTGCGGCGGTCGGCGGGCTAAGCCTTCTGCTTCGGCACGATGACATGCTGGTCTCGATGATTGCGAGCGGCGTTATCGCCGTGCTGTTCCATCCGCTGTACATGCGAATGAGGCGTGGCGTGAATCGGCTCGTGTACGGGGAATTGGAGTCGCCATATCAGACGCTTGTCCGTCTCGTCGAACGGATGGATACCGTCGTGGAGCGGGAAGCCGTGTGGGAGGATACTGCGCGCGGCATCGCGCAGGCGCTGCGCATCCCGTACGTCTCGATCGTGCGGGGTTCATCGAGGGAGCAGGTCGTGCTGGCGCAGTACGGACAGACAGGCGGCAGCGTGACGGACATTCCGCTGGAGAAGAGCGGCGAACGGGTCGGCACATTGCAGCTGGGCTATGCCGGACCGCGCGAGACGATGCCGGGCGAGACGGAAGAGCTGCTGCGGCATCTTGTCCGTCAGGTCAGCGCCGCGCTGCATGCCGAGGGGTTGACGGAGGAGCTTCGCCAGTCCCGCGAACGGCTGGTTACGGCACGGGAGGAGGAGCGGCGCCGCTTCGGAAGAGAGCTGCATGACGGGCTCGGAGCCGGGCTGGCGAGCGTGCTGCTCCGTACGGATGCGATCGTGGACGATTGCGAGGGGGGCATGGAGCTTCGCCGCCAGTTGGCAGGCATCCAAGCAAGCCTTGAGGACAGTATCGCCGAGGTGCGGCGGCTTGCTTACGCGCTGCGGCCGCCGGTCTTGGACGAATTCGGCCTGCAATTCGCGCTGCAGGAGCTTGCCGCGCGGAATGCCGGCAAGGAGCTTCGGGTCGAACTGGACATTCCAGGCGGGCTGCCTTCCTCCAGCGCCGCAGTCGAGATGGCGGTCTACCGCATTGCCCAAGAGGCGCTGACGAACGCGATTCGGCATGGCCGGGCCGGTCGCTGCCTCATCCGGCTGAGGTGTCCGATACCGCAAGGCGGAATCGAGCTCACGGTCGAGGATGACGGAATCGGCATCGCGCAGCCGTTCGTGCCGGGCGTCGGCATCCGCTCGATGCGGGAGAGGGCGGACGAGCTCGGCGGCACGCTGCGCTTGGAAGCGATCGACGGGAGAGGAACCAGGGTCACGGCCTATTTACCACTTACGCGGGAGGAAACAGCCGATGGACGCGGAACAGCCGCAAGAACAGGAACAGGGAACGGTTCGCGATAGAGAGGCGAAGGAGACGATACGGATCATGCTGGCCGATGACCACCCTACATTCCTTGAAGGGCTCACGGCCATATTGGGCTCCGTGCCCGACTTTGAGCTTGCCGGAATGGCTCGGACAGGTCGCGAGGCGGTGCAGCTCGCCGAGCGTCTGCAGCCGGATGTCGTGCTCATGGATGTGCATATGCCGGAGATGAACGGCATCGACGCGACGCGGGAGATTGCCAAGACGAGTCCGCACATGGGCATCCTGATGCTCAGCATGCTCGAGGACGATGCTTCCGTCTTCTCGGCGATGCGCGCGGGAGCGAGAGGCTATCTGCTCAAGGGCGCTCGCCGCCGCGAAATTATCCGGGCCGTCTATGCTGCCGCCGACGGCGAATCGATCTTCAGCGCCGCGATTGCACGCAGAATGATGTACTACTTCGACGACCAGCGCAGGCAGCCGCATCTGGAAGCCTTCCCGGAACTGACCGCGCGGGAGAACGAGGTGCTGGCGATTATCGCCAGAGGGCATAACAACGCGGAGGTCGCTGCGATGCTGGGGCTCAGGCCGAAGACCGTACGGAACCATGTGTCCAATATCCTGAACAAGCTGCAGGTCGCCGACCGTGCCAATGCGATCATTGTGGCCAGGGAGTCGGGTCTCGGGACGGATGGGCAGCGGTGACGGGGATATGATATAATTTCCGCGTTTTGCGGTTTGCAGTTTAGCCGGCAATATGGTATGGTAGGAGTAATCGAAATTTTGACCTGAATTCACATATTGTAGAGGGTTATTATTTAGGTTGAATAACCTTGTACAATATGTGATTTTTTATTTCCAAGCGAATAAAGAGGTCATGTATATCACATTTAGGAGGTAACACCACATGCAAACAGGTACAGTGAAATGGTTCAACGCAGAGAAAGGCTTCGGTTTCATCGAAGTTGAAGGCGGCAACGATGTATTCGTTCACTTCAGCGCAATCGTAGGCGACGGCTACAAGTCCCTCGACGAAGGCCAACGCGTAGAATTCAACGTGGTTCAAGGCAACCGCGGTCCACAAGCAGAGAACGTTGTAAAACTGTAGTTTCTGCTGCTTATCGATGCCCCAGACTTTGTGTTTGGGGCATCTTAGCTTTATAATGAGAAGCGCATAGGATAATCCAAGGAGAGAAAGAGGGACGTTCATGTACAATTCAAGGAAGAAGCCGCTGGAGGACATTCCTGAGGAAGTCACCGAGATTTGGTCTTGTACAAACGATTCGTGCAACGGATGGATGAGAGATAATTTTTCCTTCGCTACCGAGCCGGTATGCCCCCAATGCAGTTCCTCCATGGTGAAGAGTGAGAAGAAGCTTACGGTGCTTGTGAATACGAGTCCTAACCAGTCCAAGTACTAAGCGAATGGGATAGAGACATCCACATATGCAGCAGCTTGAGAGCAGGGCGATTGCCTTGCTTTTTTGTTGCGATTATTACGGATAATGTAACGGGAGTTACAGAATCCGACTGCGCGTCCTGCTATACTGGAAACATTATCGTATGTATGGAGGTGACGTGCTCGATGTTCGTGACCGAGCAGCTATTCATTGCAGTGCTTATTCTCGGAGCCGTCACGTTCGGTCTGTTGATCGCCTGGATGCTGTGGGAACCGGATGTTCGTCATTATGCGTCCGTCATACGCCGCAGGTACGGCAGCAGCCGTCCGCTTATCTAACGCATCGCTCATCGCGAGCTCGCAATAGCAAGGCCCGAAGCGCTTAGCCGTCGTAATGGACGCGGCTCGCTTCGGGCCTTTTGTCGCTAAGCCTGCAGGCGAAAATCCCGGAAATCGAACCCCGGCGCGACGATGCAGGTGCAGAGCACGGGCTCGTCGCCGAGCGGCGTCGCGGTCTGCCAGACCGCTGCGGGCACGAGTGCCTGCGGCTGCTGGCCGGCTTCGAGATCCATGCCGAGAATGATGTCCGTCTCGCCGCCGGGCCGGTCGCCCGACCCGCCGAGGGTCAGCTTGAGCGGGCTGCCCGACTGCCAGATCCATAGCTCGTCCGATGCGACGACGTGCCAGTTCGACACTTCGGCGGGGTGCAGCAGGAAGTGGACGGCTGTCGCCGCGGAACGGTCGCCCTCATAGGCGGCGCCTAGGACGGCTTGCGGGATATTCAGCTGGGTGCGCCAAGTCTCCCGGAACCAGCCGCCTTCGACATGGGGCTGCAGCCGCAGGCTTGCGACTAGCGGAGATTGCATGATGGGCATGGGATATCCCTCCTTATAAGGGACACTATAAGCATACGGGGCATTTCATGTCAATTCGGGGTGCGCCGCTGTGATGGATATCATAGCTGCGCATCGATGCAGCGCATAGAATTTCTTACAATGGCAACGGTTTACAAGGTAATGTTACCCAGTAGGCGGCGATGCATTGTTATTTCGACAGGCAGTTGATAATATTTGAATGTTGCACCAATAGACTTGCACCTTGGTTGGAGGATGACACAATGAAAAAATGGACAGGGGTTCTCATCACGCTCATCACATGCATCGCGCTGACGGCTTGCGGAGGCGGGAATAACGGCGCGAGCGGCGGCGATAAAGTGAAGTTCGCGACGGAAGCGCAATACGCGCCGATGATTTTTATGGATAAGGACAAGGTAACCGGCTTCGATGTCGACATCGCTGGAGTCATTATGGAAGAGGCGGGCCTCGAATGGAGTATCACCAACATGGGCTGGGATACGATGCTGGAGAGTGTCAAGCAGGGGACGGAGTACGAGGCGAGCATATCCGCGGTCTCGATTACCGACGACCGGAAGTTGACGTACGACTTCTCCGTGCCGTATTTCGAATCGCGCAACTTGATTCTCGTGCCGAAGGGCAGCGACATTAAGAATGCGCTCGACCTGAAGGGCAAGAAGGTTGCCGTGCAATTGTCGACGACGGCGGATATTCTGATGACCGACATCATGGGACGCGATAGTACGGACCTGAAGCGGTTCGACAGCAATGCGGTCGCGTTGATGGAGCTGGACAGCGGCGGCGTGGATGCGGTTGTCGCCGATATGGCGATCGTATGGGAATACGTCGAGAACAATCCGAACGACAAGTACGAATACATCATCGATACGGAGAATTTCAGGCCTGAGTATTACGGCATCCTGCTGCCGAAAGGCAGCGAGCTGAAGGCGAAGCTTGATCCGGCGATCAAGGCGGTTCTGGAGAACGGCAAGTACGCCGAGGTGTATAAGAAGTGGTTCGGCGAGGAGCCGAATGTGGAAGGTCTGCTGAACGCAGAATAGAGCATCGCTCCGACTAGCATGCGCTGTCACGTCATGTGCGCATGCTTTTTCATATCTCGGACGACGACATCGCGATGGAAGGGAACGGAACGGGCATGGACTTCAAGTTCGAACTCATCTATGATTACTTGCCGCTCATCCTGCGGGGCACGCTGCTGACGATCGGCTTCTCTCTGGGAGGCATACTGCTGGGTTCCATTCTGGGACTGGGCATCGCCTTCGGCAAAATGTCCCGCTTCAGCTGGCTGCGCTGGCCGGCGGACATCTATATCAACGTGTTCCGCGGGACGCCTCTCTTGGTGCAAATCCTGATCGTGCATTTCGGGATCGTGCCGCTTCTCTTGGACAGCACGAACGTCTATGTCGCCGCCGTCCTGGCGCTGACGCTGAATTCGGCGGCGTATACGGCAGAGATTTTCCGCACGGGGATTCAATCGATCGATCCGGGGCAGGTCGAGGCGGCGCATTCGCTCGGCCTGACGCACGCGCAGACGATGCAGCACATCGTGCTGCCGCAGGCGATCAAACGGATGGTGCCGGCATTCGGCAACGAGTTCATCGTGCTGATCAAGGATTCGTCGCTCGTCTACATCATCGCGGCGCCGGAGCTCATGTATTGGATGAACACGATGAAGGGGCAGTATCAGCGCATATGGGAGCCCTACCTGACGGCGGCGGCGATCTATTTTATCCTGACGTACTCCCTCAACAAATTGCTGCAATACATGGAAAGGAAAATGTAACGTATGGATCCGATCATTCGCGTGAAGGGCTTGACCAAATCCTACGGCGAGAACGTCGTGCTGCGCCACATGGATTTTGCCGTGAATAGCCAAGAGGTGGTCGTCGTCATCGGGCCGTCCGGGTCGGGGAAGTCGACGCTGCTGCGGTGCTTGAACCTGCTCGAGCGGCCGGAGAGCGGCGAGGTCTGGGTCGACGGGAGCAATCTCATGGACCCGCGCGTCGATCTGCGGGCGATGCGGACCGAGGTCGGCATGGTGTTCCAGCGGTTCAACCTGTTCCCGCATCTGAAGGTCATCGACAACATTACGCTCGCGCCTGTCGAGGTGCGCAAGCGTCCGATCGAAGAGGCCAGGGCGAAGGCGATGGAGCTGCTGGGCAAGGTAGGGCTGGCCGACAAGGCGGATGCGTATCCGGGATCGCTGTCGGGCGGTCAAGCACAGCGCGTCGCGATTGCCCGCGCATTGGCGATGGAGCCGAAGATCATGCTGTTCGACGAGCCGACGTCCGCGCTTGACCCGGAGATGGTGGGCGAGGTGCTGGCCGTCATGAAGTCGCTCGCGAAAGAGCATATGACGATGGTGCTCGCCACGCATGAGATGGGCTTCGCCCGCGAGGTAGGCGACCGCGTCATCTTCATGGAGCAAGGCCGCATCGTCGAGGAAGGGACGCCGGAGCAACTGTTCGGGCAGCCGCAGCATGAACGGACGCGCGAGTTCCTCTCGAAGGTGCTGGGCAGGTAGCTGGGGCGCGTGGCAGGTGTCGGCGGACGCCGAGTGAATGCGAAAAACCGCACTCGTTCGCTGGAACGGCGCTGCCGAGGCCGAACGAATGCGAAAAACCGCACTCGTTCGGCGGAACGGCGCCGCGGGGGTTGAACGAATGCGAAAAACCGCACTCGTTCGCCGAAATAGCGCCGCGGAGGCCGAACGAATGCGAAAAACCACATTCATTCGCGGGAATACTCCCTAGATGCAAGGAAGAGCCAATGGACGCGAGATGTCCATTGGCTCATGTCGGTTATGGCTGCTGCTGATTGCCGTGCGCGCTGGCGGTTACGATGTCCTTCAGTTCGAGCAGCTGAGCGAGGTAGACATCGGGCGTGATGCTACCAGCGGCCAGTCGTTCGTTCAGCTGACCGGCAAGCTCGGATACTTGGTAATCGATAACCGGCTCGATATCGGCGCCGTTCGCCGATGCGATCTCGGCCAGCGACTGACCGTTGTACAGGGCTTCATGGATATCATCCTCGGAATCAGCACCCACGAGGCTGAGCCAAGGGTCCTGCAGCTCTTGATGCGCCTGGTCCAGCGTGCCCTCGAGTGCGTTTACCGCGTCGGCTTGAATGATGATGATCGCGCTTGCCTCGGCCTTATCGCATTTCAGCCCGCTGTATAAGCCGAGCGCGATGGTCATCGCGGCAACGAATATGTAACGTCTAGGGTCCATATCTACAATTCCTCTTTTCGGGTCCGATTGTGATTGCGATGCGGATGCTTCGGATTGCGAAGTATTCATGCCTCTAATAATACGGATGGGCTTGCTAGCCGTTTCACAATTCGGGCAGGGAGGACCGATATCCCCATTCTCGTGGCGCGAAGAATAGCGTACAATAGAGGTAATCGTCTACGGAAGAGGAGTGACCCCAGTGGTTCGTATCGGCCTGTCCTTCATTCTCAGCTTCGTGCTGTTCTACGTGCAGTGCGTGATCGTAATGGAAGTGTTCCACTACGAGAACGGCATTCGCTTCGATAACTACGCGCATGTCGGGATCGTCTGTCTCGTTAACTTCTTCCTGGTGCTCGCAATCATGACGCAGTTGACCCCATGGTTCATGCGCGTCAGCAAGATGAAGCTGGAAGAGGAATAAGACTAGCACGCCAACAGCTCTCGCAGGGTCGATACTCTGCGGGGGCTGTTGGCGTGCAATCGGCGCCTACCCTCCGGCAGCCTTCAGCTGTGCCTGGGCTTTGGCGACGATGCCGGCGATGCGCGTCTCCAGCTCATCGATGGCGCTGCTCTTCGCGACGATGAGCTTGAAGTCGGCGACGAGGTAGGTGAGCGATGTCGAGGTGCGATGCGGATCGGATTTCTTGACGGCGAGCTTGAAGTTTTTCCACTCCGTGCCGATCCGGGCTTTCGGTGCCTTCATCGCGCTCTTTTCTGCCTGAATGCGCACCTTAATCGGGTCAATATCGTCTAGAATCGCGCGCACCTTGTTCACTTTCTTTGTGCGCTCCTCCTTGGCCGCCTTCAAGCTCTGCTCCTTCGCGCGAACGATGCTGCGAGCCAGTTGAACAGCCGTCTGCATCACATCGGCCTGCGAGCGGAGCAGCGAGGTCAACTGCTTGGTGCCGGCGGCGCGAGAAGCCGAGATCTGCTTGTTCAGCGTGGTGTAGGACGTGAACAGCGGCTCGTACTTCGCCTTCGTGTCCTTCACTTGCTTCTCAAGCTGCGCAATTCGCGCGGCATCGACGGCCTTCAGCTGCTTGCGGATGACAGCCTGCGCTTCATCGCTGCGCCTCTTGGTCGCACGCGTCTTATCCTCCCAATACTCGGCCTGCCTCCCTAACACGTTCAGTTCGCTCATCTGTTTGTCCAGCTGCGATTGCTGCGCGCGAGCAGCCTGCGCCTTCGTCTTCTCGAAGGCCTCCTTGGTCGTCTGAGTGACTTCGACGCGTACCGCGGCATGCACCGGCGCGGCCAGCAGCAGGCAGGCCAGCAGCATCCACCCCATGCCGGCAGCAAGTCGCGCTGCCGGTCGCTTCTGTACGGATGGCATGTTCCTTCCTCCTTCTCATAAGATTGGCGTGACCGTTCCCAGCCTGGACAATAACGCAAATAAGCACCCGCAAGAGAGGCGCATGTCGCGCCAATCCTGCGGGTGCTTCCCGCTTGCATATGCCAATCCGACTCGGCTCGGATCGATGTGTGTCCACTATACTAGACCGACTTGCGCAGTGTCAAGACCGGCCCGATGTATCAAGCAAGCACAGTTAGAGAACAAGTTTCTCCAGTTCTGCACCTTTATGCTTTATTTCCACGGCGGGGAATTCTACAATGAGAATGCGTGTTCATAGAGGCATGCCGATAGCAGGGACGATTATGTAAGGGCATTCATGGGGAAAAGGGGAGAGACAAGCATGGCATGGTGGCAGGACAACAAGCTGCGGCTCATCCAGAACAATCTTCGCGAGATCGACGCCGATCTGGATGCCGACCGTCTCGTGAAGCAGCTGCAGGAATTTGGCGCGAATGCGTGGATGCTGAATGCCGGCGGGATTTTTGCCTACTATCCGACCACGCTTGAAAACCACTACGTAACGCCGTATCTCCGCAAGGACCTCTTAGGAGAGGCCGTGGACGCGGCGCATCGCGCCGGCATGCGGTTCATTGCGCGGTTCGACTTCAGCAAGGCGCATGAATCGATCTACCGCAGGCATCCCGAGTGGTTCTATCGGACGCGCGAGGGCGAAGCGGTCAATTATCACGGCATCGTGCATACTTGCCTTAACGGTTATTACCAGCAGGAGTATTCGCTTCTTATTATCGAAGAGGTGCTGCGGCGTTATCCGGTCGACGGCATCTTCTTCAACATGTTCGGGTATCAGACCCGAGATTACAGCGGCGTGGAATACGGCATCTGCCATTGCGGCAGCTGCCAAGCCCGCTTCCGCGAGATGTACGGCATGGAACTGCCTGAGAAGGCCGATGCCGACGATCCGCAGTATCGAGCCTACAAGGCGTTCCAGGATCGGACATCGCGGCTCATCTTGGAGCGCATCGCGGCGCATGCCAAGTCGATCAATCCCGATATCGCAATCTGCACCTATCACCATCATCAGGTGGACATTATACGCAAGGAATCCAACACGGCGCTCACCCGCGCGCATCCGGTCTGGCAGTATACGACAGCGGATAACGTCATGTCGACGGAGGGCAGCTGGCCGGATAAGCTGGTCAGCAACTGCGCGATTAACGCGATCGACCTGCCGTATCGGTTCACGGGCGTGTCGCCGCATGAGACGGAGATTCGGCTCTATACGAGCATGGCCGCCGGTTCCGGCTTGGACTTCTGCATCATCGGCGTATTCGACGGTTACCCCGACCGCATGGGCTTCGAGGCGGTGAAGCGCGCGTTCCGGTTCCATCGCGAGCACGAGGCGCTGTTCGGCGCGTTCGAGTCAATCGCCGATGTCGCGCTGCTGCGGCCGGATGCCTATAACCGAGCGGCAGAGCAAGAATATCGCGGCTTGTTCAAAATGCTAAAGGAGCGGCATGTGCCGTTCGACGTCGTCGAGCAAGCGGCGCTGCCGGACCACCCCGCGGCGCTCGACCATGTGAGGCTGGTGCTGCTGCCGGGCATACAGACGTTGACCGAAGAGACGCTGGCGCTGCTGGAACGCCTGCAGCGGACCGGTACGAAGCTTGTCGCGACAGGCTGCGCCCTGCAGGAACAGCCGGATGCGCTGAGGCGATTGTTCAGCATCGCGATCGAGGAGGCCGTGCCCAATACGCATGCAGCGTACGTCGCGATCGATGACAGGGAGCGGTTCACGGGCTTGCCCGACAAGGACTGGGTCGTCGTAGACGGCCGGTTCGACCGAATCGCCGCAGCCGAAGGGGAGCGGCATGTGCAGCTGCTGCCCTTCGTAGAGCCGGCTCTGTTCGGCCCTCCGGAGCGTTCCTACGGCCATCTGACCGGCGGATCGTTCGGCTGCTTCGTTAGGCAGGGGGAAGCGGTTATCGCGGACGGCAAGCCGGAGGACACGGAGCTGTCGGCTTACTGGCCGTGGGAGCCTGGCAAGCTGTATTACAAGCATGGATTCGCGGACTATCGGGAGCTCGTCGTCGATATGCTGGAGCATATGGCGGAGTGCTTCGGCGTGGGTACGACAGCGCCGCCGAGCGTGGAACTCTATGCCAATCGGCTGCCAGAAGGGGGATTGCTGGTGCAGTTCATTAATCTGTCGGGATTCAACGGCGTGACCTATAACGAGCCGCTGCCGGTTCATTCGATCCGCGTACGGCTTAGGAACGTCGGAGATGCGGACTGGACGGGGGCCATCGCGCTGAAGGCCAACCGCGCGGTTCCGCTCATCGTCGATGCGGACGGCTCCGTCTCGTTCACGCTGTCTGCGCTGGCCGTCTACGAGGCGGTACATCTGTACGAGAGGAAGGATGCCTGATGAATCAGCAGAAGCCATGGTGGAAACGCCCGCTCCGCGTCATTCAGCCCAATCTGCAAGTGTTGGACACGTCCCGGATCGACCCGGAACGGCTCGCGTCGCAGTTGACCGATATGGGGGCGAATGCCGTCGTCTTCAACGTCGGCGGTATCTATGCCTGGTATCGTTCGGACGTCGCGTACCATCACGTCAATGAGCATTTGCCGGCCGAGCCTGGCGCCGACCTGCTGCGCGACGTGATCGACGCCTGCCACAAGCGGAATATTCGGTTCATCGCGCGCTACGATTTCAGCAAGGCTGCCGATTGGATCTATCTGCGGCAGCCGCAGTGGTTCGTGCGCAAGGCCGGCGGAGAGCCGGAGACGATCGGCGCGAAGCGGCCGGGCAATTGGTCGCTGCTCATGACGACCTGCATCAACGGCGGCTTCCGCAGCGATGCGGTCGCGATTCCGGTACTGGACGAATCGCTCGGCCGCTACGACATCGACGGCGTATTCTTCAATAACCCGCAATATCAGGCATGCGAGTGCGACGGCTGCAAGCGCAAGTACGAGGCGGTGTACGGCAAGGCTTTTCCCGAGTCGCCTGCGCTATGCGAGCCGGACTGGGCTTCGCTTAGCATGCGGGACAACATGGAGCGGATGTACCGCTTCATCAAGGAGAAGCGCGAAGAAGTGCCGATGATCCTCTACTACAATCTCTATCGCGACAATCTGTTCGATCGGATGAAGACGACGGACATGCTCTGCACGGAGTCGCAGGACGTCTTGTCGCTGGGGCATCGGGACATTCCGGAGTTCTGGCATCCGGCGCTCAGCATGAAGCTGGGGCGTTCCGCCGAAGGGCGCCCTGCGCCGTTCGGGATCGTGCATTCGAGCCCGGGCATGGATTGGCGGCATACCGGCCTGCCGCCGGCAGAGTACGCGTTCTGGCTGGCGCAGATCCCGGCGCACGGCGGCAGTATCTGGCACTCGCTCACCGGCGTGCCGGACACGATCCGCGACAAGCGGATTATCCGTACCGTATCGGAGCTGAACCATAATGCCGCGAAGGTCGAGCCGTACATGGAAGACGCGGTCTCGGTGAAGGAGACGGCACTGCTCTGGAACGCGCAGAAGTCGGCGGAGGGCTGGGCGGATGCACTCGTGCAGCTGCAGCTGCCGTTCGACGTGCTGCAGGGCGAGCAAGCGGTGCCTGAAGCGCTGCGGCAGTACCGCGTGCTGATCGTGCCGGAAGGCTTCGCGGTGACGCAATCATTCGCGGAGCGCATACGCGGCTTCGTGGAGGACGGCGGGCAATTGATCGCGGAAGGCGAATGGCCGCTGGGCAGCTGGGAGCTGAACGGGCTGTTCGGCGTCTCGCGCGAGACGTACGCGGGCGAATCGCTGGTCGCCTCCTACCTGCGGATTGAGGACGGCGAGCCGCTGCTGCGCCAAGGCTTCGAGGAGACGGAGTGGATCGCGCATCGCGGACGCGTCATCTACACGCGGCCGGAGCACGCGGAGACGCTCGCGACGCTGGTGCCGCCGTTCTCGCCGCTCGAGAGCGTGGGCGCTCCGCCGGAGAGGGCTTCGCATGCTGTCGACCGGACGGATATCCCGCTGCTCACGCGAAGCAAGGCAGGCAAGGGGCGAGTCTGGTACTTCCCATTCTCGCTCAGCCATCTCATTAACGCCTATCGGCTGGGCGAGCACTACCGGCTGATCGGCAACGTGCTGGACGCCGCGCTTGGCGGCGACCGTCTGCTGCGCGTGACGCCGTATCCGGGGCTGCAGGCGACGGCGTATCGCGTTGCGCGGCAGTCGCAAGGAGGCGGACAGGAGCAGGTGCAGGGGCAAGAGTACGGGGAAATGCAGGCGCAGGGGCTAAGGCAATTGCAGGCGAGAGCGCCAGTGCAATTGCAACGGCAAGGGCTGCTCGTGCACCTGGTGAACGGCGCCGGCCGCCGGCCGCTCGCAGCGGCGCTGCCGCTGCATGAGGTGGAGCTCGACATTCGGCTGCCGGATGGCGTAGAAGCAAGCGGCGTGCGGGTGGAGGCCTTGATCGGTGGCGGCCAGCTGCCGTATCGAATAGCCGAGGGCCGGCTGCTGACTACGGTCAAACAATTGAACGTATGGGAATGCCTATTGATTACTAGCACATAACACTGGTTATCGCCTCTCGCAGTGAGCCGGAGGAAAGAGCGAAGCATTTTCTCAAGTAAGGTACCTTCATGCGCTAAATCGGCTCAGAATCGATCATTTAGGCCAAGCAGCGAATGAGATGCGCTAAATAGCGAACGGCTGTGCGCTGATTAGCGAATAAGGTGATTTATCTGTACGATAGACTTCGAAGGAAGGTAAATAGCGTAACGTCTTCTCTCTCGATCGGCTGTGCCGCATAGCGCTGGATTTTCGACACGACACACATCATGACCTTCCGTCTATGCTCCGGCAGCACGGGGCAGACGGCTCAATATACTGTTCAATTCTGAAGGGAGCGATTAGTAATGGCAACAATCGGATTCGTCGGACTCGGGAATATGGGGCTGCCCATGGCAAGTAATTTGATTAAGGCGGGCTTCGAGGTGGTCGGCAAGAATCGCAGCAAGCCGGCCGAGGAGAAGCTGGCACAGGCAGGCGGCAAGACGGATTGGGCGCTGCCCAAGATGGCGGCCGAGCTGGATATCGTCATCACCTGCTTGCCGATGCCGGCAGACGTCGAGGAGGTCTATCTGGGCGAAGACGGCTTGATTCCGAACGGACGCGAAGGGCTCATCCTCGTGGATTGCAGCACCGTTGCGCCGGAGCTGAACCGTAAGCTGTATGACGCGGCGGCGGCACGGGGCATCGCGTTCCTGGACGCGCCGGTGAGCGGCGGCACGGCAGGAGCTGCGGCCGGCACGCTGAGCGTGATGGTCGGCGGCGACCGCGAGGTCTATGACCGGGTGCTGCCCGCGTTGGAAGCGATGGGCAAGCAGATCTATTATGTCGGTCCGTGCGGCAGCGGTTCGGTCGTGAAGCTGATCAATCAGCTGATGGTCGGCATTCATACGCAGGCCGTCAGCGAAGGGCTGGCGCTGGGCCGTGCAGCGGGGCTTGACGAAGGCGCGCTCGTCGACATTCTGCTGGCCAGCTTCGCGCAGAGCCGGATCCTGGACCGGCACTACAACAGCTTCATCGCGAAGGAGCAGTACGCGGCGGGCTTTGCCGTGAAGCTGCTGAGCAAGGACCTCGACTTGGTCGCGCAGATGGCCGAGCAGGCCGGCGTTCGGCTTCCCGCAGGCGGACGCGTGCGCAGCCTATTGCAGCGTGCGACGGCAGGCGGCTATGCGGGCGAGGATATGTCGGCGATGCTGAAGTACCAGCTGGAGCAAGACGCGAAGGCAGCCGCTGCGGCCGTGAAGCATTATGCGGTGTTCCTCCCGATGAAGGACGAAGAGAAGAGCGTGCGATTCCGTCCGGAGCATCTGCAGTTCCTAGCCGATCGCCGAAGCGAAGGCAAGCTGCTGGCGAACGGCCGCTTCACGGACGGTGCCGGCGGGCTGGTCATCTATAAGGGCAGGTCGCAGGAAGAAGTCGAAGGCTGGGTCCGGCAGGATCCGTACATTATCGAGGGCGCTCGCGATTATGTCATTCACGAGTGGGATATCGTGCTCGCCGAGGGTTAATTGCAATCGTAGCCGGAACGCCGCGAGTGCTGAATCCGAGTGCGATTACATGGCACGCTAGTCATCGCTTACCGGCCTCAGCAACCCCCGTATCCGTGGATGCGGGGATGTTCGTGTGCACGAAGTTGCATGAAGGTAGGACCAAGGGATTGTTTTCAGGCCTGTAAGATTAGTGTAACATTACAATATAAGGCATCACGATTTACGGGGAGGAACTGATGACAGGCCATACGATCCCGCTTACCGAAGCATTCACGGTCCCGAGAAGCTCCTGCATCCTGTACGAATATACGGATACGGAACAGTATGTAATGAACGCGGTTTCATTCATGCGAACTGGATTTGAGATGGGACAGTCGACGATCTACGTCGATGAGCAGGATAAGCTCGATCGCATTCGACATGCGCTGAATGGGCGGAAAGGCGATCAACAAGTGTTGCGCAGCCTCCACTATATCGACTGTAACGGCACCGGGTTAGACGAGCTGGGCGAACGGCTGCAATCGGCCATGGCCGCAAGCCCGAATTCGCGGCTATGGATGAACCTCGATCGGCTCCTGCAGCCGGTATTGACCGGCAAGCTGACGCTCGGTGATATCGAATCCGCGATGAGGGCCAATCGACATGAGGAACGGATGATCGTCTGTGCCTGCGACGGGAGTCGGTTGTCGGGGCATGTGCAGACGGAGCTGCTGAAGAAGCATGCGTACTTCATGACGGACGAGCAGCTTGTCGCATCGCACATGTATCGCGACTGGCAAGGTCCGGCCGTATTCCCTTCGCTAGCCGATCATATGGAACTTCGGTCGGAATCCGATCTGTACAAGCACATGCTGGACTTCGTGCATGAAGTGTCCCATGAGGTGCGCAACCCGCTCACGGTCATTCGGGCCTATGCCGGCATGCTGAAGGAGCGGGTCAGCGATCAGATAGACAAGGGGCGGCTTGTGACGATTTGCGATTACGTGGATCTGATTCACAATGAGATTACGCATCTGGTACGAACCGAGCAGTTGTTGTCAGCCGACAAGAGCTGGGAGAGGAAGCTGCTGTCCCCGAAGGAGCTGCTGCAGGAAGCGGTGCCCGCAATTGCGCTTAAGGCACGGTCGCAGGGCATCCGTTTCCAGTGCAGGATCGACCTTAGCGGCGACGAACTTGTGCTGGGCAATGCCCAGGGCTTCAAGCTGATTGTCACCAATCTTGCGGAGCATGCGATCAAGCACAGCGATCCCGATGATGAGGTGTGCGTGGAAGCGGCGGTTCGCGTGTGTGAGCTTGACTTAATCATTAGCGATCAGGGCACGAGCATAGAGGATGCGGAGCTTGGCCGGCTGCTCGAGCAGGCTGTCCAGCCGCGCCAGGAGCCAAGAGGCGGTACGCCCTACGGCATCGGTCTCTATGTCGTCAAGAAGCTGGTGGATCATTTCGGCGGCTACGTTGCGGCCGAGAGAGGTGCGGGCGGCGAAGGCACAAGGATCATCGTGAAGCTGCCGCTCACGGCAGGCAGCCTAGTACGTCTTCAATAATGGAATATAGAGGAGAATGAGCAGCGTGAGCGGATATCCGACATTTGATCTGACGAATAAGGTTGCGCTAGTTACCGGTGCCAGCATGGGCATCGGCTACGGACTGTGCAAGGCGCTTGCGCATGCGGGGGCGACAGTGGTCGCGGCGGCGCGCAGCATGGAAGCCCTCGAACAGCTGGTCAGCGAGATTCGCGAGGAGGGCGGACAAGCGTATGCTGTCGCGCTCGATGTGCGAGACGTGAAGCGAATCGGCGAAGCGTTCGGCGATATCGAGCGGCGGTTCGGACGGATCGATATTGTCGTGAACAACGCCGGCATCGGGGCGAATCACCCGGCCGTCGACGTGACGGAAGAAGACTGGGACGCGATGATGGACGTGAACCTGAAGGGGCTGTTCTTCTGCTGTCAGGCCGCTGGGCGCATCATGCTGCGTCAGGGCTACGGCAAGATCGTCAACATGAGCTCGCAGGCAAGCGTCGTCGGCATTCGCGATCATGCCGTCTACTGCGCGTCCAAGGGCGGCGTGAACCAGCTGACAAGGGTGTTGGCGCTGGAATGGTCCTCGCAGGGCATCACGGTGAATGCGGTGGGCCTGACGTTCACCTACACGCCGGGGACGGCCGAGCGGCTGGACGACCCTGCCTACCTTAAGGGCGTCGTGGATCGGATTCCAGCCGGCAAGGTTGCGGACATCAACGATGTGGCGGGCGCGGTCATCTACCTCGCATCGCCGGCCAGCGACATGGTCACCGGGACGGTGCTGCTCGTCGACGGCGGCTGGACGGCACAGTAGGCGTACAATTTAATCGCGGCAAGGCGGAGCTCTTCACAACAATCGTGGAGGGCTTTTTTTGTGGGATAGGAAAAGAATTTATGTCGAGTCATAACCGGGTTGCAGCGTTAGAATACGAGTAGAGGTGATTGACGGTGCATCCATCCAAGCGCATCCAGGCCGTACTGGACTATATTGAAGACCATGTGGAGGACAACTTAGACAGTGACGGCTTGGCTGATTACTGCCTATTCTCGAAATCTCATTTTTTCAAACTCTTCACCATCTATACAGGGTATACGCCAATGCAGTACGTGCTTAGGAGGAAGCTGCATTACGCATCGAAGCGGGTCTTGTCGAGCAACGAGCGCATCATCGACATCGCCTGCAAGTATGCCTTCGAATCGCATGACACATTCAGCCGCGCATTTAAGAGGGTCTATGGCGTTACGCCGGAGAGCTGCAGGAAGCGGCGCTATGTGCTGCATCAGATGGCGAAAATAACCGTTAACGGCACAAGGGGAGGAAGCAAAGTGGACGTACAAGTCATACAGCGGCCTGATCTAATACTCGTGGGCGTCGAAAGACCGATCGGTCAAGAAGAAGGCGAAGTGTCATTCGGTCAAGTATGGGATATTTATTGGCAGGGCTGGAAGGGCCTGTTCGGCGGGATCGCGAATCGGGTGCGGCCGGAGGAGGATGCGGAGTATGCAATTGCACGTTTCGATGAGAATGGTAAATTGCATTATTTCGTAGGCTTCGAGGTCGATGCTCAGGTTGAGTTGCCCTCAGGAGCTGTATGCCTAACCATTCCTGCGCATCTGAGCGCGAAGGCAACTCATTATGGTCCGCCGGCTACGACACTTGGCGAGACACTGGATTACATGTATGGCGAGTGGTTCCTGAATTCAACCTACCGAACAGGCCATGATCAGAATCTGCCTTACTCGGCGATCGAATATTATGACAAGCGCTGCGGATTGAACCCGCCCGAGATGGACGTCTTCATTCCGCTCAAGCCTCCAGTGGAAGCCCAGATCGAAAAGGTAGCGCCCTATGAAGCAGCTTGCTACCGCGCTGTGGGCAGCGATGTTGCCAAGCTTAAGAACGAAGCATTCGACAGAATGATCAATTGGGTAGAGAAGTATCGGAACCATGATGCAGACGCGTATGAATTAGGCGTTCGTTACGGCGAGACAGACGAACAGGAATCGTACTGCGAAGTATTCTATAAGCTCGGTGAGCATGAACGGGACAGTAGCGGCATCGATCCGGCTGGCGAGATCAGAAGGGCGGCAATGGCAGGAGGAACCTATGCCGTCGCCCCGGGCGTGCATCATTTTCTGGAGAAAGATTGGCAGACATTCATGAACGGGCTTAAGCAGAACGACTCGTACAGGCCAGCCGGAGACTGTTATGAGGTATTCCGAATCGAAGGCGGGAAGCTGCACTTCTATTCGAATCTCCGCTTTTATGAAAGGGTCGAGCCCAAAGACCCGGCCGCCCATGTCGAGGGAAGCCCTCTTGCTAATACCCCGCAATAATCGCCTTCAATTGCTCGACCGTGCGCGTCAGCGACATATTTTCCACGACGTGCTCGCACTGCTTGCGGTAGGAGACCTCCTCGGTGTAATGGTCCAAGTAACTCTCCACGACATCGTAAGGGGTGCCCTTGCTCTCCAGCCGTTCGCGGACGGTCTGCTTGTCGACGTAGAGGAACAAGCGCACCGCAGTCTCCCCGTAAAGGCGCTTGATGACGTCCGCGCCCTCCCGGTTCAGGACGAGGTACAGGCTTCTGCCTGACGCTAGCGCGGCGTCCAGCTCGCTCTTCAGGATGCCGTATCGATGCTTGCCGATCGTGACCGCCTCGATGAAGGCACCGCTGGCCGCCAGCTCCGTGAACCGATCCTTGGAGACGTAGTGGTAGTCCAGATCGGGGCGGACCCGATCCCGCGGTTCGCGGTCCGTACAGGACGACACGTGAGCAATCCCAATCTCCGCGGCAATGCGGTGCGCTGCCGTCTTCCTGCCGGAACCGCTGGTACCCGTGAAGATGAAGATGCGTTGAGCTGTCATTGCAATCGCCTCCTAAGTGAATTATCGGCTGAACGGATTCGGTTGTCCCTGCTGGCTTGCCATGAAGTGCTCGAATTGATCCGGCGGCATCGGCTTGCCGATGTAATAGCCCTGGATGTGGTCGCAGCCGAGATGGCGGAGCTGTCGAAGCTGGTCTTGCTCCTCGACGCCTTCGGCCATCGTGGACAAGCCGAGGCTGTGCGACATCGCGATGACGGCCTTCACGATCGCGGCATCGTCCTTGTCCTCCGTCATGTCGCGGACGAACGACTTGTCGATCTTAACCATGTGGATCGGCAGCCGGCGCAGCAGCATGAGCGAGGAATGACCGGTACCGAAGTCGTCGATCGCGATCCGGATGCCGATGTCCGCGAGCTCCTGCAGCATCTGCGCGCTATGCTCCATATTCTGAATGGCCGTCGTCTCCGTGATCTCCAGGCAGAGCAGCCGCGGCTCCACGCCGGTCTCCTCGAGAACCGCGCGAACCCAGGACGAGAAGTGCTGCTGGCGAAAATGCTGCGCCGACACGTTCACCGATACGATGAGCGGCGGCATGCCCAAGCGCTGCCACTTGATGATCTGCTGGCAAGCCTCGCGCACGACCCAGACGCTGATCGGCACGATCCAGCCCGTCTCCTCGGCCAGCGGAATAAAATCATTCGGCTGCACGGTGCCATGCTCGGCGGAATGCCAGCGCAGCAGCGCCTCGGCGCCGAGAATTCGGCCAGTTGCCAGATCGATCTGCGGCTGGTAGTGCAGGACGAATTCATCCTTCTCGACGGCTCTGCGCAGATTGTTGCCGAGGAGGAAGCGTTTCTCGAGCTTCGAGCTGAGATCCGGCGTATAGATGACCATCTGGTCGCGGCCGTTCTCCTTCGCCTTGTACATCGACATGTCGGCGTGCTTGATCAACGTTTCGATGCTGTCCCCGTGATCGGGATAGAAGCAGGCGCCGATGCTGGCCGTCGTGAATACTTCCCGGCCCATAATGACGATCGGCTCAACGATGCTGGCAATCAAGGTGTTCACGATCTGCGCGACTTCGTCGACGCCGGAGACCGGAGAGAGCAGGACGATGAACTCGTCGCCGCCGAGGCGGGCTACGACGTCGCCGGGCCTGGCGCTGCCCTGCAGCTTGCCCGAGACATGCTGCAGCAGCTTGTCGCCGGCCAGATGCCCGAGCGTATCGTTGGTCAGCTTGAAGCTGTCCAGGTCCATCAGCAGGATGGCGGACTGCTTGCCTTGCTGCCAGACTTGCTCCATCATGGGCAAGGCGTGCTCGAAGAAATAAGTACGGTTAGGCAGGCCTGTCAACGGATCATGATAGGCGAGCCGCCGAATGCGTTCCTCGTCCGTCTTCTTCGCCGTAATGTCCGTGACGGAGCCGATCATGCGAACCGGGTTGCCGGCATCGTCGAACATGGCCTCGCCCGCGACGTAGAGCCACGCTGGCGGGGCATCCGCTTCAGCGGGAAGCATCCGGAATTCGGCCTGATAGGGCTGCCTCTCCCTCAGATGAGCTTCGATCAGCGTTCGCATTCGCTCCCTGTCTTCGGGATGGATGAAGGAGAAAAATTGCTGCGGTTCCTCGGATATCGAAGACTGGATCGGTCGGGTAAGATTCAGAAATCGGCTGTTCCATTCCACCTTGTTCGCCCGTATGTCCCAGTCCCATATCCCGTCGTTCGTCGAGTTCGATACGATCTCGAGCTGCTCGGCGACGGTCCGAATCTTGCCGAACAAGGACTCCCGCTCCAGCAGCGCGGCCAAGAGGTTATAGCTCTGGTGCGCCAGATTGCTCGAGAACACGGTGCTTAGTCGATCGAGCGGCCCGACGAGGACCATGTAGCCCCAGTCGCGGCTGCTGCTCTTGACGGGATGAAGAACGACGCAGTCCGTCCCGCCGTTCTGCGCGGATGCCGGAAGCACTTCGACCGGGGGAAAGCGCAATACGGGGTAGGCCTCCCCATGTACGGGCGGCGGATGCCCGCTTCGGCTGAAGGTTCGCGTGATGACCAGTCGCTGCCGCTCGGATGGATCTTCCCATAGCGCGAGATATCCCCAATCGGCCGTAGGCTTGAAGAGGGCTTCCATCTCGAAGTGCTCCGAAGAGGTGGCGTCAATCATCGTCTGAATCCAATTCGCGTTGGTAATCTCGATCTCGCGGAGCTCATGGCGCAGCTCGGCAATGGTGTCCGAATAGCGCGCCACATCCATCGCAGACCCTGTCGACGCAGCCTTGCAGCCGCAGGATCGGCGCACGACAAGCGAGACGGGAACCGTAGCCACCGACTGCGCAGGCATGCTGCCCAGCAGAGCGTCGCGCAGAAGGCTCACGGCTGCATGAGCCAGATCGTCATAGGATTGCTGGACGGTCGTCAGCGAATAGCCGGCGTCGGCAGACTGCTCGATGTCGTCGAAGCCGGTAACAGCGACATCGTCGGGCACGTTCAATCCGTGATCGCGCAGCCGGGAGATGGCGCCGAACGCGTTCTTGTCCGTGCTGGCTACGACAGCGGTGAAAGACACTCCTCTCTCTAGGAGCATATCGATTCCTTCGATGCCGCCGGAAATGAGGTTGTCCGTCACCTTGACGACAAGCTCAGGGTTATACGGGATTGCAAGCGCCTCAAGCGTATCCTTGTACGCGTCGTAACGCTCAGCTTGGTCATAGTGGAATTGCGTGCCTATGAATGCAATGGCCTTGTGGCCATGATCGGCCAAGTGACGCACGGCCTGTGAAGTGCCCGATCGATTATCGATTATTATGGAATGGCAGGGGAAATCCTGCTGAAGATAGCCGATCGAGATGACCGGCTTGCCGCACTCGGCCAACAGCTGCTTCGTTCGCGCGCCGACGGCATCCAGCAGCAGGATGCATGCGTCCATCGAATCCAGGAATAACGGGTCATCGATCATCGGACCGTGGGGGTGGTTCGATTGCGTCTGAATGACCGTGAGCTGCCAGTTGGAAGCCTGGGCCGCATGGTTGATCGTATTGAGGATTTTGCCGAAGTAGTCGCCGTCCAGATGAGGCGTGAAAACAACGATTCGATAGTTATGCTCCATCGCATACACTTCCTTTGGACATCTTGTTGTTCGATCATCGGTAGTTAAGGAGAGCGCGGTGAGACCATAGTCGGATCATCCAGATGAGACCTAGAAGCCGCTTAGTAAAGTTACTGTAATGAATTCCACGTATTTGTTAGAAATCCTGCATTATTGGTTAAATTTATCCTGCATTGTTCCTGTACGAGGGACGTAAGGCCTATAATGAGGTTATTACCATGAGGGAGTGATAGGACGCGATGTCGATACAGATCGATCTTACGGGCAAAACCGCGCTGATTACAGGGGCTACCGGCGACCTGGGACGCGTAATGGCGAGGACGCTGGCGTCATGCGGAGCGGATGTCGCCATCCACTACAATGCCAATGCCGCGAAGGCGGAGGAGCTCAGGCAGGAGCTTGTGGCATTGGGCCGCCGGGCACTGCCTGTGCAGGCGGATATTACGAAGGCAGAGGATATCGCACGGATGAGGCAGACCGTTCAGGACCAACTGGGCGACGTACATATCGTGGTGGCCAATGCGGTCGTGCAGTATAAGTGGACCTCCGTGCTGGAGCAGCCGGCCGAAGACTATGCGAGCCAGTTCGAGTCCTGCGTCATGCAGAGCGTCTATCTGGCCAAGGCATTCCTGCCCGCGATGATCGAACGACAGAGCGGGCGATTCATCGGAATCAACACGGAGTGCATCATGCAAAATTTTGCGACGCAGTCGGCGTATGTGGCGGGCAAGCGCGGCATGGACGGCGTCTATCGCGTGCTGGCGCGAGAGGTAGGCGAGCATCAGATTACGGTGAACCAAGTCGCGCCGGGCTGGACGATCAGCGAGCGCGATCGCGCGAGCGGCACGGAGCGCAGCGAGGCGTACGAGAGCACGGTTCCGCTGAAGCGCAGGGGGACCGATCAAGAGATCGCCAACGCCGTAGCGTTCCTCGCATCCGACCTCGCGGGCTTCATTACAGGCGCGTACATTCCCGTCTGCGGCGGGAATATTATGCCGACGGTGTAGTTCAGCTTTACAAAAAAATGTTTTTGTTCACCTCGCTTGAAGGCGGTCTGCCCGTGCGCTAAGCTTGTATACAAGTGATAATACAACTTCAATGCAAGCTACCGAAGGAGGCATCCCGATAACGATGGAATTGCAATCCCTATGGCGCATTCAGAGCTATGACCCCGGCCAGGTCCGCCCGTTGGAAATCGCGGCGCACGGCTTGGACGATCGTTTCTGGATAACGGCGAAGGTGCCGGGCGACGTGCATTCGGCGCTCATCGAACGCGGCATCATCGATCACCCGTATTACGGCCACAACGATGCGCGAAGCCGTTGGGTGGAAGAGAAGGAATGGTGGTATCGGACAGCGTTCGAATATACGCGCTCCGGCGATCCGGCAGACCGCTATGAGCTGACGTTCGAGGGCTTGGACACGTTCGCGACCGTGTTCGTGAACGGGCTCGAGATCGGCCGTACCGGCAATGCGCTTATGGCGCATACGTTCGACGTGACCCGCATCCTGAAGAACGGCAAGAACACGATTGCCGTGAAGTTCGACCCGGTGTCGCTTCATAACCGGGACAAAGAGCTGTTCCAATGGTCTTCCTACACGAAGGAGCGGCCGTGGATTCGCAAGGCGGCGATGAACTTCGGCTGGGATTGGGGACCGCGGATGGTGACGGTCGGCATCTGGGGCAAAGTACGGCTCGAGCAGAAGCGCATGGCGAAGCTCGCCGGCGTCTTCGCCCGTACGGCCTCCCTGATTCAAGGGGATAACGGCCAAGCGGAAGTGAAGGTAACGGTAGAGACGGAAGCATTCCGTGGCAATCGGGACCGCCGGCAGTCGATAGAGCTGCGGCTGTTGGACCGCGACGGTCAGACGGTCGCCGAATCAGCGGTTCAGCCTTCCGACGGACGCGCGGAGATTGTGCTGACCGTCGCCAGTCCGAAGCTGTGGTGGACGCATGATCTCGGCGAGCCGTATCTGTACCGACTGGAAGCGAAGCTGCTCGTCGACGGCGAGGAGACCGATTGGTACGGCGCGGACTTCGGCATTCGCACGGTCGAGCTGGCGCTGAAGGACGAGCAGGGCAATCATGCATTCGCCTTCGTGCTGAACGGCGTGAAGCTGTTCGCGAAGGGCGCGAACTGGATCCCGGCGGACAACTTCATCGGCGCGATTCCGGACCAGCGGTACCGCGACTTGATCGCGCTGTCCGTCGACGCGAACATGAACATGCAGCGCGTCTGGGGCGGCGGCATCTACGAGAAGGACGTCTTCTACGAGGAGTGCGATCGGCAGGGCGTGCTGGTGTGGCAGGATTTTGCGTTCGCGAACGCGCTGTTCCCCGACTTCAACCGCGACTTCATGGAGAACGTGCGCCAAGAGGTCGAATCGAACATCAAACGGCTCCGCAACCATGCGTCGCTCGCGCTGTGGTGCGGCAATAACGAGATTGACTGGCTATACGATATGAAAACAGCCGGCGGCGACATCACGTGTCCGTTCTATGGCGAAGCGATCTACCATGAGCTCATTCCGGAGGCGCTGGACAAGCTCGATGACAGCCGGCCGTACTGGCCGTCGTCGCCGTTCGGCGGCAACGATGCGAACGACCCGGACGAGGGCGACCGCCATAACTGGCAGGTATGGCACGGCTCGTTCTATCCGCGCAAGTTCGGCGAGCCGCCGATTCTGGACTATAGCATTCAAGGCGTCACGTTCAAGAATTATAAAAAAGACTTCACGCTCTTCAGCAGCGAGTTCGGCATGCACGCATCGGCGAACCGCTATACGCTGCAGAAGTACATGCCCGCAAGCGAGTTCTATTGGGGCAGCGTCGAGATGGCCTACCGCAACAAGGATACGGCGCATCAGAAGGGCATCCTCCTGATGGAGGGCTTCACCGGCGTTCCGCGCGACATCGAACAGTATATGAACTTCTCGATGCTGACGCAGGCCGAAGGGCTGAAGTACGGCATCGAGCATTATCGGCGCAATAAACATCGGACGAGCGGCTCGCTGATCTGGCAGTTGAACGACAGCTGGCCGGGCACGAGCTGGTCGCTGATCGATTACGAGCTGCTGCCGAAGGCGTCGTACCACTATGCGCGGGCGTTCTACGCGCCGTTGCTGCTGTCGATCGACCATGAGCCGGGCGAGCCGCTCCGCGTATGGGTCGTGAACGACACGCTCGCGAAGCTGACCGGCACGGTGAAGCTGACCGCGTACCGTTTCGACGGAAGCGAGTTGTTCACGCAATCGTTCGATGCCGATGTGCCGGCGAACGGCGCAGCGCTGCTCGGCAGTCTGGAGGAAGCGGTCGTGCTCGCCGGCGGCGTGCAGGAGGAGACGTACGTCCGCTTGACGGCCGAAGGCTTCGAGGCGATGGCGAACGGCTACTTCCTGCGCGACCATAGAGATCTTCGTCTGCCAGCGGTACGGGTGACGGCAACTGCGGAAGCAGGAGACAGCGTCGTTCGCGTGAAGGCAGAGGGAGGCTTGGCGCGGATGGTGAAGCTGGAGCTCCCGCAGGGCAACCTGCGGTACAGCGACAACTTCTTCGATCTGCTGCCCGGCGAAGAGCGTCACGTCCGCATTACGGACGCGGCAGGCTCGCCGGTTCCGTTAACGGGCTTAACGGTTACAGCGATTAATGCTCAAGCGGGTTAGAGAGTTAATTGGTTATAGCACATTCGCACGGAACAACCCCCGGCATGCACCGATGCCGGGGGTTAGCTGTGTCGATCGGACTGTCCATTCATTCAACTATAACTAATCGATGGTGATTCCTGCGCTAATGGACACAGACGACGTTAATTGATGTAAATCAGTGGATCTCAAACGGTAACGGACAGGAAAGTCTTTATTGGCATAAATATGGCCCGATTGACTGGCAAGATCGATAATAAGGTCGCTATGGTCCGTTAAAAAACACGATTGCACGAATTATTCGATATTGCGCCTGTGGTGTCCGTTAGACAGGTTAACGAATGCTTTACGAATGCTTTAGAAGCCTAGTGCGATTACACAGTATAGCGTGCGTGGCAGAACGGTCGGCAGCGATCGTACCTGTCCAGATCGGGAATTCGGTCTGTTCGATATCCGGATGGAGCAAGCTGCGGTATGCGGCCCAGCTAATGTATCAAATCCAAGGCTGCGAGAAGCACCGCATTTGTGACCATTATTGGGAAAGTGAACGATCTGCCCCGACGGGGGAAGGGTTAACGCGGGTTGCAATCCTCCAATGCCTGGACCATACTGTTGTTCATATAGCATGGGGACGGGATTGGAGGAAGGCAACATGTTCAGACAACGTGTCATTACGCTGGCCGCAGGGGCGGCCGGCGGAACAGCATTCGCATTCGCAGGCTTGCCGCTGCCTTGGGTTCTAGGCGCGGCCTTCGCCGTCATGCTCATGAACGGCATAGCGCCGGGGAAGGCATCGTGGCCGAGATGGTTCGGCGATGCCGGCATCGTCGTCGTTGCGTACGTCCTCGGGCAGCGCATGACGCTGGAGACGGTACGGACGATGGCGCATGATCTGCCCGGGATGGTCACGGCAGCGTCGCTCTGGATCGCGGTCTGCATCGCGATCGGCTTTGGCTTCGCGAAGCTGGCGCGCATCTCCAAGATGGACGGCGTGCTGGGCTGCATGCCGGGCGGGCTGTCGCAGATGATTCTGCTCGCGGATGAGATGAAGGGAGGCGATCCCGGCACGGTCGCGATCATGCAGACCTCCCGGCTGGTCGTCGTGCTCTACACGGTGCCGATGCTGGCCGCCGTGTTCGCGGACGGCGGAGCATCGACGCCCCCGGCGGCAGCCGAAGCACAAGCAGTTGCCGCTGCGTCATGGCCAGCTGCAGCAGGCTGGGCGGTGCTGCCGCTGGTGCCGCTCTCCGCCTGGTTCGCCAGGCGTGCCAAGCTGCCGGCGGGCGAGTTCCTCGGGCCCGTGCTGTTGGTTGGCGCGCTGTCGGCAGCGGGCGCGAGCTTACCCGCGGTCCCGAGCCCGCTGCTCGCGATCGCCCAGCTCCTGATCGGCGTCTACATCGGCATGCGCGTGCAGCCGCGCATCTTAATCGCCAGCAAGCGCTTCGGACCGCTTGCGCTGGGCGCGGCATGCCTGCTCGTCGCCCTGACGGCCGCGGCGGCTGCCGTTCTGTCGGCGTGGACCGGAGACTCCGTCGTCACCTGGTTCCTCGCGCTGGCGCCGGGCGGTCTCGGCGAGGTTGCGCTCACGGCCCTATTGCTGCATGCCGACGTGCAGCAGGTGACGGCGTATCAGCTGTTTCGCCTTCTGTTTATTCTGCTGCTGGCTCCGCCGCTGCTCCGCTATCTGCTGGACAGAGACCGACGTCAGGAGCCCGCCGAGACCGAGCCTGCCAGCCATTCGGAAGCTTCTGGATAAAGGAAACGCTTACCCGTTATCTGAGGTTCGAATCGCGATAGTTTGGGTTGTTACACGCATATATTTTCGGTGTTGCCGGGTTTATAATCTGATCTATGAAAAATAAAAATCAATTTACCCTATGGGTGCTTGCATGGCCGATCTTCATTGAAACGTTCCTTCAATTCTTGCTAGGAGCAGCGGATACGCTGATGGTCAGCAGCATCTCGGATGATGCCGTCGCTGTAGTAGGTTTCTCGAATCAATTGTTTAACGGATTGTATGTGCTGTTCCAAGCGATCGCGGGCGGCGCCGGCATTCTCATCGCGCAGAAGCTTGGCGCGCGGGAGGAGCGGGACGCACGATCGATATCGATTCTGGCGCTGCAGCTCGTGGCTGCGATCGCGGTCATATTCAGCATCGTGCTGGCGGTGAAGCCGCTCTGGTTCGCGAAGCTGCTGCGTTATCCTGAGGAGCTGTACCCGCTCGCAGAGATCTATATCTCGATCGTCGGAGGCGGTGCGCTGCTTGTCGCGATGATGTTCGCGCTCAGCACCGTCATTCGGAACACCGGCAACACCAAAGGGCCGATGCTCGTCGCGATCGGCATGAACGTCATCCATGTCATCTTGAACTACGGCTTCATCTACGGTGAGCTCGGCCTGCCTCAACTGGGTCTGGCGGGTGTCGCCATCTCGACCAACGTCAGCCGGTTACTGGGCGTTGCCGTCTTGTTCGTGATGTTCGTCCACGCTTTCGAGAGCCGCATACGATTCTCCGAATTTTTCAAGCGCGTCGAGGGGAGGCTCTTGCGCGCCGTGCTGAAGATCAGCTGGCCGCTCGGTGCGGGCGGTGGCAGCTGGGTCTACTCGCAGATTGTCATCTTCTCGTTCATCGCGCAGCTTGGCGCGAAGGAGCTGGCCGCTCGTACGTACATGAACACGCTGGAATCGTTCTGCTTCATGCTGGGATGGGCCATCGCGCTGGCCGTGCAGATTCAGATCGCGCATCTGTTCGGAGCAGGTCTCAGGGACGAAGCGTACCGCGGCGCTTACCGGGCGCTGTGGATCGGCCTCGCGGTCGTAGCCGTCAATGCGGTCATTCTCATTCCGCTCGGCGAGCCGGTGCTGTCGTTCTTCACGGACGACGGCGAGATCGTCGCCATGGGCGTGGCGCTGCTCATGCTCAATGCCGTCCTGCAGCCGGGGAAAATGATCAACATGGCCATGACGAACGCGCTCAACGCCGTCGGCGACACCCGTTATCCGATGGTGGTGGGGCTGATCGTGATGTGGTCGGTCGCCGTCGGACTGTCGTGGTACTTGGGCCTGCATCTGGGCTGGGGACTGGTGGGGATCTACGTCTGCATGATTCTCGACGAGTACGTGCGGGGCTTCGTGATTTTCCTCCGTTGGAGGGGGCAGCGGTACTTGCGCCGTTCCGAGTCCGGGACAGCTGCGGCGCCAGCTCCGAAGATTGTGGAAGCAGGAGCTTAGCTAACGCAAAAAGACCGTTCGGTAGCAGGAGAAGCATGATGGCATGCTCCCCGCCGAACGGTCTTTTCCTCATACCAACTACTTGGCTGGTATCGCCTTCAGATAGCGCTCGATGAGCGCGAATGCCTCTTCGCGATGCTCGGCATTCCCGCGTACGCCGATAATGAGCTTCTCGTAGTGAACCGGCAGCTCCTTGGCGAGCGCGCTGTCCGTGACATCGATGCCGTATACGGACTCCGGCCCGCCCTCCTCCGCGCTAGCCAGAACGGCAGCGTCCGGAGGCAGCAGTTCCTTCCAGGCGCCTTCCGCCTGCGAGCTCAGATCGAGCAGTACGCCTGAACGCGTAAGCCACGGATAGGTATCGGCGTCGAGGAAGTAGACATCGGGATGTTCGGTCGCCAGCGTGATCGTCGCCTTCTGAAGCATGGCCATGTCGACTTGATTGCCGCCGCTCATCGAGAAGGTCAACATATCGAACTCGACGCGCTGCCAGTCGGAGAATTGCGTCAGCACGGCCGCCTCGATCGGCGCGGGGTCGGTCTCCATGTCGGGCAGGTAGAACTCGCCGATGAACGTGCCGATCAGATTCTCGGGAGGAAGCGCGGCCAGCCGCCGCTGCTCCTCGCGGTTATCCAAGAACGTGATCGTGCCGTAGATCAGGAAGCCGATAATGGCGATGACGCCGATCGTATGCCACTTGTAATAGCTGAAGAAGTGGTCGATCTTCTGCGCCGTCCCGGCAAAACCCTTGTACTTCGCGTACTGCTCGCGCGTAATCGCCTCCACCGCTTCTTGATTCTCGTAATCCAATATATAGCGATAAGCGCGATTGATTGCCGTGAAGTCCATCGCAGGAGCGTCATCCTCGCCGTCCTGCTGCCGCCGCTGCTGCGTCTTCGATTGGCGAAGCAGAATGTCGTAGCGCTTCTCCACGTCTTGCCTCGATGCATGCTCCGGAAGGCCGAGGAGCTCATAAGCCTTGCGTAATTCCTCCATAGGTGTCACCTCAGTCATTAGTATAACGCTCATCAGGGCTTGCCGTAAACCGAGCGGGTTAGATCGCGGCGGGGCCGTCCGGCTGCTGCCCGGCACGCGGCAGCGTGATCGTGAAGCGCGTGCCGCGGTCCGGCGCACTCTCGATCTGAATCGTGCCGTTGTGATTCTCGATGATTTTGAAGCTGACCATAAGGCCGAGTCCGGTTCCCGTCTCCTTGGTCGTGTAGAAGGGCTCCCCTATGCGGTTAAGAACCTCCTCAGGGATGCCTGCTCCCTCGTCGGCTACGGTTAGAATCACGTGCTCGCGTTCAGCCATCAGCCCGATCCAGATTCTGCCGCCGTCAGGCATTGCTTCGATGCCGTTCTTCACCAGGTTGATGAGCACTTGCTTGATCTGATTCTCGTCGCAATAGATCGAGGCCGTCTCGTCCAGTTGGCTGGCGAGCAGCTGGACATTCTTCAGGACAGCCTGCGGCTGAAGGATGTCGAGCACCTGCTGCACGATCGCCGCGGGCCGCCTTCGAATGAATTGGACGGATTGCGGCTTCGACAGCACGAGCAGCTCGCTGAGAATCTGGTCGATCCGGTTCAGTTCCTCATTCATTATGGTTACATACGCTTCATTCTTGGCAGGGTTTCCGTTATTGGCTTTGAGCAGGTGCAGGAATCCCTTAAGCGCGGTCAGCGGGTTGCGAATCTCATGCGCGATCCCCGCTGCAAGCTGACCGGCGGCGGTCAGCTTCTCGGATTGAACGAGCAGTTGCATCGACTGTTCCCGTTCCGTATGGTCTTGCACCTGCAGCATGCCGATCCGGCGTTCATGCGTCGTTACGGATACTTGCAGCCACTGTGTCGAATTGTCTCCGGCCGAATAAGCGCACACAAAACTAGCCGCACGCCGGGAGGTGCCGCGCTCTGCCGCATCCTCGGACTTCGGCCTTGCGAGCGTGTCCGGATTCCGATCCGCGTCTAATTCGGCTAGGCAATCCGCAACCTGCGGGAAGAGGTCGGTCACCCTGCTTGTCCGCAGGTCCTGCTCGCTCCTGCCTAGCATTCGGCATAAGGAGGCATTCACTCGCAGCCATTGCCCCTCGGCGTCGAAGAATGCTCTGCCGGTGAGGTCCAGGTCGAAGGCATCCTTATAGAGTTGCAGTTCGTCATGCATCCGCAGAACCATCAGTGAATCTCCGTCCTTATGCGTACTTTGGAATTTCAATAGCTGTATACCCAGTATTATCCTCTTTGAAATGTCGAATTTCAATGGACGGCATGATATTCCGATTCATGCGGGTGTTGGCCGACGGTTGTCGACCGCATAGGTCGGGTTAACGTGAATTCCGTCGAATTTGGCAAGACGGCAATCTGTCGGCTATGCTGATGTCATAAGGGGCACGGAGGAGGCGGCGATGGATGGATAGTGTTCATAGCGTACCGGAATTCGGCGGCAGCGAAGAGGCGGAAATGCTCGTGCGAACTTGCATGGAGCCGGTAATCGATCGGATGAGAAGGAAGCCTCCGGAGGTTAAGGAGAGGGTGTGCGCGGAGATTACGGAAGGCCAGCGGGCGATCTTCTTATTCATGATGACGGCAGACCATGCATCGGCATCGCCAACGGACTATTACTGCTGGCTGTCGCATCTGATCGGGGAAGAGGATACGTGGTCCGCGGTAAAATCCAGCCTCGCATACGTCGGAGCGCATGCCATGCTGCAGCTGTGGGAAGAGACGGAGGCGCTGGTACTGTCACGGTGGCAAGAAGCCGGTCTGAAGCTGGCCGCCAGCCCGGACGATCTGGACGGAGACCGGCAGCTGCGCATGGACATCCATCGGCAGTATGCCGCATTCACGGCGGAGCTGCCGCGCGTGTTCGCCTCGCTGGCGGCCTTTGTGCGGGAACGTCCCGGCGATTTTGTCCCGGCTGACGCTTGCCATGTGACCGAACAGCCCCGCACGAACGTGACCGGATAATCGATTCGGCGCCATGGCGCAAAATGGGACATACTAGCGACGATGCTGGTCAATGCCATAGGCGCAGAGGAGATGGGACGTACATGATCGAGCAACGGTCGATCGCGGAGGAATGGCAGGCAGTTGCCAAGCCGCTGAGGAGTACCGGCGACCTGGACGAGCTTGCGGAAGCGTGCGGCGAAGCGCGCGTCGTGCTGCTGGGCGAAGCGTCGCACGGGACATCGGAATTTTACGTATGGCGCGCCGAGCTGTCGCGCCGGCTGATTCAGGAGAAGGGCTTCACGATGGTTGCTGTCGAGGGGGACTGGCCTTCCTGCTATGAGCTGAACCGCTATGTCAGGGGGTTGGCGGATCAGGAGGGGGGCGCGAAGGCCGTGCTGAAGCGGTCCTTCAACCGTTGGCCGGCGTGGATGTGGGCGAATTGGGAAGTCGCGGCGTTCGCGGAGTGGCTGAAGGGGCACAACGATTCGCTCCCGGCGGCGAAGCGGGTCGGCTTCTACGGGCTGGATATGTACTCGCTCTGGGAGTCGATGGAGGCGGTCATCCGATACTTGGAGAAGCGCAGCCCCGAAGAAGCCGAGGCGGCCAAGGATGCGCTGCAGTGCTTCCAGCCGTATGGTGGCGACGAGCAGCAGTACGGGCTCATGGCCTCGATCGTCGGCGAGCATTGCCGCGACGAGGTGGCGCAACTGCTGCGCGATATTCGCGACAATCGGCCGCTGTACGCGGAGGATCCGGAAGGCGCGTTTCATGTCGAGCAGAACGCTCGCGTCGCGCTGCATGCCGAATCGTATTATCGGGCGATGATGGGCGGGGGTCCGGAGTCGTGGAACATCCG